>JAPLJZ010000153.1 GCA_026388335.1 Deltaproteobacteria bacterium | reverse complement strand
TGGGGTCGATGGTCAGGGCCGCGGCCGGGTCCTTTATCCGGAGCTCCTCATAAAGATGATCCTTGCCGTGGAGGGCCATCAATTCCTTGTAATTGCCTCTCAGCGCCTCATCCGGTCCCGGACCCGGGAGGAGGCCCCCCAGGAGAACCCTAATGTACAGGCCCGTGCCTCCCACGATAAATACCGTCCTGCCCTGTCCGTGTAGCCTGTCGATCGCGAGGTCCGCCTCTTCACGAAAACGGGCGGCGTTGAACCAGTCGTCAGGGTTAACGCAATCGATGAGATGGTGGGGAACCTGCTGTTGCTCTTCCCGGGAGGGTTTGGCCGTCCCGATGTCCAGATAGCGGTAAACCTGCATGGAATCAGCGCTGATGATCCCGGCGTTGAATTCCCGGGCCAACTGGAGGGCAACGGCTGTCTTCCCGACGCCCGTCGGCCCGGTAATAACAACAAGGCAGGGCCTGTTAGTGTGAACTGACTTCGGCATAGGGCGCTGACCTCATGAGAATCTCACAAAAAGTCCGAAAATTTCCCCTTCCCTTACATTTACGAGTCAACGCCATTGAATATAACGAGAAACCACCCATTATAATTTATCGAAAGCGATAAATTGGGCCGATGCTGTTGTGTAGCAGCTTTGAAGTCGTAATGCTCAGGCACGAGGGCAGAAAAATGCCCGTCGATAGCAAGGGAACAAGATTAGGCATTTAATTCTTTCGAAAGGCGCTCAGATAAAAATATCTTGATGAGTGATTGGTATGGTACATCTCTTTTGTTGGCTATGAGTTTTAACTCTTCAAGCATGATTTCTGGCAGGCGCAAAGAAATTGTTCTGAGAGAAGGTTTGATGTTGGGAAGTAGAACCCTACTTGCCTTCGACCAGTCGATATAGTCAGAAGAATCACTGTTTGCCCAAAATTCGCGTTCTTCGGCTTCAGTTTTGAACTTAGGTATTTTTTTCATGGCATTTATACGCCTCCCTTTCTTTGCGATTCATGCACCGAGCTGAAATGATCCTTATGAGGTTATTCCTCACGGTAAAAACGATAAAAAGGTATTTCCCTGCATCACTTTTCCCGAGAGAATAGAATCTGGCCTCATATTTGGAATGCCCAACATCAGGGCTTGTGACAAGTGGGTGATTGAAAAATATCTGTTCACATTCAGATGCTGATACTCCATGCTTCTCCCAATTCTTGAGAAGGTTGCCATCATCCCAGTCAAAGCCTATACATTTGGAGATTATTTCACCCGTATCCATGGGAATATGTATATTCCAAACATATACACTCGTCAACAGAAAAGATCGAACGGTCACTGGATAGCGGAATTTTGAAGAAATACCTGTCAATTACTTCCGTTTGAAATAAAGCATATCTTAAAAAATCGCACCATGCTCACTTTTAGGAAGTTACAAATATCCGGCGATCTTCAGAAAAAGCAACCTCAGAAAATTGCGCTTTTCCCTCCGTATTCATTGCCTTGTGAGGATCAGCCAACTCCTCGCTTTGTACTTGCTATCAGTAAGGCTGATCTTGATCAAAAATCAATAAATCATATCTTTTGTTCATCATCAGGTAACACCAATTCCATTTCGTATAAGGCTCACTGCCCATTCTATCGCCTCTGGATAGTGCTCTGCGTCGAGAACGAATTCCTGTCCCCGTGAGACGCTCTGCAAAAGGCAAGAATCAGTTTGTAAACGCCACCGATCAGGTTTTTCATGGGATGAAAGCGGCGGGACTCCTGGAGCGGGATAGAACCATTTAGGAAGCCGCCACCAACTTCGAGTCATTCCAGGGGCTGTTAACCGCAATGCGTCAGAGAACATAGGGAACGCCGCAGCGCCGGGAAGTTCAGCAGCACCAGGGAGACCAAGATGGTTGGCAGCGACAAAAAGCGTATCCGCCTTCCTGTCCCTCTCGTGCAGGTGGGGATGGTCTTTCGCCCAATCGGGGACCCGATCATCTGGAAGTCGATAAACGTCGCTGATTCTTAGGTAGCCATACACAACGTGCAGCTTTGGCTCATCTGAAATGAAGCGGTAGGTTCCGCCAGCCAGTTCGCATCGTCGAAACCAGCCAAAGAAGAGGAATAAGTCGCCCCTTCCTACACAATGTTTCCTTAGTATTGTTGCGGCCTTGGCGGACGGGCCGAAAGCGGGTCGCCAATCAGGTTTCCGCGGCAGCATGTCACCACGGATTAGATCGGGGTCCATATGTGCCATGTCGGTGGCAGAGATCAGTTTCTTCTCCTTGTTTCTCGTCATCCGCTGTGCCCTGAGGTCTGTGACCAGTTTCCCATAGGAATGCCCATTCAGCCATAGATCTGCATAGGAAACTGTGTCTGCGGCCTTGGGGATCGGGAGTGATATCATGGTACCATCGCTCAGAATGGGGCTCGGGATGCATCCTGTGCCTCCATCGAATCCTTTTCGGCTAATGACAATGCGTCTCGGCAAATCCATTCCGCTCACCTCCTTTACGTGTTACGGCTTCAAGTGAACGGTTCTCGATCCATGTGACGAAGCCGTTGGCCAGGTCGCCGGAAATTTGCAGGTATCGTCCCAATAGTCCTTCGGCATTGCCTTTGCCCTTTTTTTGCCGACCAAAGATTGCATAATGATTAATTCCTAACTTCCCGGGTTGTGCGTTCCGCAAAATTTCCAAAGCTACTTCGTCGAATTCGAGACCATGCCCAGCCGCGAAAAAACGGTTCTCCAGAAACATACAACAGTCTCGGTCGAAGACCTGTTCTGTTTTTTCAGGCTGCAGAATCAGCCTCCGTCCTTCCAACAGTACGTTGTGATTTGTCCTGTTGGATACCAAGTCCAAGACCCAGCTGTCCTTCTCAATGTGCTCATTGCTCACATGCTCATAACCAATAAACTTTCCGTTCAGAGATACTGGTTTTACGTGCAATGGTGAGGATAGATGATTGCGAAGTTTCAGATATCTGCTCCCCTGCATACGTTTGTATGCCTCTGCGAAGGTCATCACCTCGGAAAGCCTTCCCGCCCAGACGACTTTTCGAATCTTCATCCGATTACTCCCGTTCACACCGACGATGAAGATATCTTCATCTACATTGCTGTGGCTTTTATCTGGTAATAGATAATTTTTACGGAGAAGTTCACGAATCCGTTTCTTGCACGGTCCAAAAAAAATAAGATCTTCGTCAACACACCAAGGAACCTGGCAGTGGATCTCCTCTGGGTCCTTGCTGGCGGCAAGTACATATATAAACACCTGCGTCATGGCTTTGCTCCTTTCTGCTTCAGAGTAATCAGTTATGGATTGCGTAACACCTTCCACATTTCTCCTCGTATTCTCTGGTTTTTTTGATAAGAATTTTGTCGAGGAGACCAGCTTATTCCGACACGCTATGTGCGGTTTGTTTTCTCCATTTACCATCAGGCTTCCCGAAGGGCCACAATATTTCAATCATGTATCCGTTGGTCCCGATCCATAGCAGAATCAATTATGCGGAACATCTTTTCTTTAAACAGACTATATAGGGACTTAGGTTATTCCACATCAAATCCTCCTAAAATGAATGTAACGTCCGCATTGAGGTTCGCCAAGGCTGTGAGCTGCAACCTCCGACGCATGGTTCGAGTCTCATATTTCAACACAGTACCTATTCTTGAGCAACTTGGCGTGCCCCGCCATGTTTATGCTCTTCTCCCACGAATCCCATAATTCAAGATAGTCCAGTGCAATAAAGCGGATGGATTCCGCACACTCAATCGCACTTTGGAATTTCTCCAAATCCTCCGCGTGTCGGGAATATTCAGAAATATCTGCGACATTGACTGGTCTCCAATACAAGTAAACTAGCCAGACCTTCTTGCCGTCGGGAAATTGTTTGCGAAGTCCCAAAGGGAGCCATTTCCGGCGCTGTAAGAATCAGAGGGGCCACTGATGGGATTTCCTGTTTTCATGAAGATGGCAAGTACCGTTCTGGTCGTATTTCCGATGTCAAAGCAAGACCCTGTGCTAATCACATTTAGTAGATCTGCCCTTTATTGAAATCGAGTACTTGCTTTGTATTTTTTAGTTCATTTTTTTCACAAAATTCCGCAACTTGCTCCCACGTCAATCCTCCCCATCTGGATTTATCAAGTTGCTTAAGAATAGCCACTTCTTTATCGTTCTTCCTCCTACCATGAATTCGTATAGAATAAAGTATAGGCAGTTTGTGGAGATTCAGGTATTGTTCATGGGAAGGCAGGAGGACTCAGTTCTTCCTGGGCGATAGAGCCCTCATTTCAGTATGTCCCAAGCCTCTGTGAG
>JAPLJZ010000191.1 GCA_026388335.1 Deltaproteobacteria bacterium | reverse complement strand
CCGGCAAAGCATTCCATCTGGGCACAGCCCACGGCGGCATTAATGTTGGGCAGGCGATAATTATAGCCGACATCGTCATGAACGAATTCCCAAGGATGTGGCTGTTTGGCCGTTGTCGTCAGGTGCTTAGCCTTTGCCGCAATGGCTTCAGCGTTTGTGATAATCATGCCGCCACCGCCGGTGGTCACGGGCTTGTTGCCATTAAAACTTAAAATGCCAATATCCCCGAATGTTCCGGCATGTTGCCCCTTGTAAAAACTGCCCAGTGCTTCGGCGGCATCCTCAACGACGGGAATATGGTATTTTTGGCAGATTTCAATAATCTGATCGATCCGCACCGGATGACCAAGGGTGTGCATAGGCACGCACGCGGCGATCTTTCTCCCGGTCACTTTATTGTAACACCTGCCATCCGACTTCAGGATGCCGTTATTTATTAGGAAATCATTGAGTTTGTCCGGATCAAGTCCCAGGGTTAATCGTTCTACGTCCACAAATACCGGCTGCGCGCCGCAATAAGAAATGGCATTGGCTGTGGCGACAAAGGTCAGCGGTTGGGTTATCACTTCATCCCCGGGCGCTACTTCTGTAAGCAGAAGGGCGACATGCAGCGCCGCAGTGCCGCTGGAAACAGCGACTGCATACTTTGTACCGGTGAACTGCCGTATTTCATCCTCAAAACGACTGACATACTCGCCCACATAGGATACATACGTCGTATCGATACAATCAGTGAGATATTTTTTCTCATTCCCTGAAAATCGCGGTTCATGGAGGGGTACTGGATTCTCCGTCGGATAAAGGGACTTAATGAAGCTGACTATTTTTTCAAACATTATAGAGATTCCATTTATAGCGCCGCAGGTTTTCCTCATCCCTGAACCATGCGATGGTTTCCCGGATCCCCTGCTCCAGCGTATATTCCGGCTGCCACCCCGTTAGCCTGCGAATCTTTTCGTTACTGCCCAGCAGCCGCTCCACTTCGCTTTTTTCAGGCCGCATGCGTATATCATCAGAGACGATCCTTGCCGATGGGTTGATCTGATCAATGATCTCGCGGGCAAGTTGCCCGATGGAAATCTCCTGCTGAGAGGCAATGTTTATCTCTTCTCCAATCGCGGCTTGTGTCTCTGCAATCGCCATGAAACCGTCCACGGTATCCTGGACATAATTAAAATCACGGGTTGGATGAATACTGCCCAGTTTGATTTCAGTTGCGCCGGCCAGCAACTGGGTAATGACGGTGGGGATGACGGCACGGGCCGATTGACGCGGCCCATACGTATTAAACGGCCTGACAATAGTCACGGGGGTATTGAAACTGCGATAGAAGCTTTCCCCTATCCGATCGGCCCCGATTTTGGTGGCGGAATAGGGTGATTGCCCCTGGAAGGGATGCCGTTCATCAATGGGAACATATTGCGCCGTTCCATAAACTTCGGACGTGGATGTAATCAGTACACGCTTACAACCGGTATCGCGCGCCGCCTGCAGGACATTCAATGTGCCTTTGATGTTAGTATCTACGTAGCTGTCCGGGGAGTGATAACTGAACGGAATGGCAATAAGGGCGGCCAGATGAAAGACCACGTCCATCCCCTGCATGGCCTTTCTCACCCCATTGGGATCGCGAATATCCCCGGCAAATACATCGATCTTGTCCAGTTTTTCTTTTGGAAACGTATCCAGCCATCCCCAACTATTGAAAGAGTTGTAATGCACAAAGGCCCGAATCTGGGGACACGATACCGAAGTCTGGCGAATTCGGGTCATGTCCCCAGATTCCCGTGCCTGACAACCTTTGTCCAGTAAGCCTTCCACCAGATGGCTGCCGATAAATCCATCGGCGCCGGTGACTAATATTTTTTGCTTTGTTAGGTCCATGTTGGGAGAGCTTTGCGCAATTACACGTGGTTCTTGCGCTTATTTTTATCCTGCATCATCGAAAGCTATGGTTGTTCAAAGCGATACCATGAGATGCCGGCATATCAATTCCTGATCGCCCCCATCCAGGTAAGGATGCATGGGAAGGCTGAAGATGCGGCCGGCCATTTCCTCACTGACAGGAAAATCGCCGGATTTGTACCCAAGAGCTGCAAAGGCCCCCTGGAGATGGAGAGGCCGGGGGTAGTAAATGGCCGTGGGAATACCGGCGCTCTTCAGGGCCTCCTGCAATCTTGCCCTGCCCCCCTCATCCTTTGCCAATATTGAATACTGGGCCCAGACACTTTTATATCCAGAAGACACCTTCGGTGGTATTACTGCCATAGCACTAGTCCCCGTGCAGCCGGCCGGAGTATCTGCCGTTAACAACATTCTGTACCTTTCGGCGACGGCCTGGCGCATCTCCACTTCTTCGGGGAAGATGGCGAACTTGGCCAGGAGGATTGCCGCCTGCAGGGTGTCGAGGCGGCCATTGATGCCGATTCGCACGTTTTCGTACTTGTCGCTCCCCTGGCCGTGGACGCGGATGGAACGCAGAACATTTACGAGTTCATCGTCGTTGGTGAATAACATTCCGCCGTCGCCATAGCCGCCCAAGGGCTTGGCGGGAAAGAAGGACGTACAGGCGATATCGGCCAGGGAGCAGGCCTTCCGACCCTGGTATTCGGCGCCGAAGGATTGGGCGGCGTCTTCAATGACAAAGAGATCATGCCGCCGGGCGATGGCGTTGATAACGTCATAATCCGCCGGCAGGCCGAAGAGATCAACGGCGATGATTCCCTTGGGACGAAGACCGAAAGCTTCAGACCGGGGAAATGACTCCAGTTTGCCGTCCCCATCCCCCTCACCCACACCCACAGAGTTGGAGCTTGACGCAACAGCCATAACGTCGCCGTCTGCGGCAGCGGGGACAATTACCCCGGGCAGAGGGTGATGTGAGGAGTCACGCATCTGTAATGCCAGAATAGCCTGTTCCAGCTTCACCGGATCGATATTGAAAGTAACGGGGTCGATATCCACAAAGACCGGCGTCGCACCCAGGAGACTGATTACCTCCGCCGTAGCGACAAAGGTAAAGGGGGTAGTGAAGATCGCATCGCCGGGACCGACACCATAGGCCATCAGGGCCATGAGCAGGGCATCCGTCCCCGAGGCGCAGCCGACGGCATGTTTGACGCCGACATAAGCGGCCAATTTTTCTTCCAGTTCCCGAATCTCCGGCCCCATGATGTACTGGCCATGACTCAAGACCTTTGCAATGTTCTTATCAATGATATCCTTTATACGTTGCTGTTGTGCAGCTAAATCCATAAAATTCATGCGGCTCACCTATTTTTAAAAATCTTTAACACTCATGATACAGCTCCGCCCTCTGGATTCCCAGAAGGCCGACATCCCAGCAGCTACACCGGGCGTAAACGGGCACAGATAAACAAGAATTATTGTCTGATATCCGTGCTTGCGGGGTTCTCTTTCTGAACCTCGATGGTAGAGATTTCCCGTCGCAGCTCCCCTATTTCCATCTCCAGACGCTCGTATTCTTCCAGCTTGCGCTTCAGAAAGAAAAAGGTCGTCCGCGCCTTTTCCTCAATGCCGTGAGGTGTCAGCTTATAGAGGTATGATATTTTATTGCTGGAGCTTTTGAAGTTGTCCACCTTGACAAGACCACGTCGAATCAAAGACTTGATCAGGTAATTGACTTTGCCCAGACTCATGCTGAGATGGGAGGAAAGCTCCCGTTGGGTCAGGGCCGGGTCGTCTTTGATGGCCTTGAGGATTTTCAGGACGGCTTCATTGTCCCGTTGTGATAATTCCGAGTCTGACAAGTAGAATTCTCCTCCATGTTCAACACGTGAACATGAGCGGTTTCTAGACCAGAGACGGCAAAAAGTCAAGGAAAACTTACCACTCTTGCCTTATACTTTTTTATTATTGAGGGAGAGGAATTTGCAGGATTTTTTCAAGGCGTCATTATTGTGCGGCGGTCTGGTTGAGATGCCAGCGGACCAGACGTGAATAGACGCACAGCTTGTCGCGGACGCCCCGGGAGGCACCCAAAGACAACATGACTGTTAGTGCGGTAAAGAAGCAATTTATGAGGAGGCGCCCAAAGATGACCATCCGGATCAGGGAATAATAGAGATGGCTATGCCATTTTTTAAAGAACTGATACCGGGAGCGGTAGAATTCGATCCGCGACCGGATGTCAGGGCCGATACTCTGCCCCTGGATGTGATAGATTTGCGCCGTCGGCACATGATAGACTTTCCATCCGGCCTGTCGCATCCGGTAGGCCCAGTCCGTCTCTTCAAAAAAGAAGAAGTAGCGCTCATCGAACCAACCCACCGCATCCATCGCCTCTTTTCTCACCATGAGGCAGGCCCCGACGCCGGAGTCCACCGCGACGGGTTGGCGATGCTCATAGCGTTTGCTGGGATATTTTCCGGGGAAGAGATATTCCAGAAGGGAAATATTCGTCAGCAGGGTAAAAAGCGTAGGGAAAGCCGCAATGGAATTCTGCTTGCTACCATCCCGATTGAGGAGCTGTCCGCAGCTCATCCCCGCTTCCGGATGGTGTTCCATAAAAGAGAAAAGCTCCCGGACCGCACGTTCCGTCAACACCGTATCTGTATTCAGAAGGAAGGCGTATCTTCCCTGCATGGTTTGAAAGGCCTGATTGTTGGCCGCCCCGAAGCCCCGGTTCTCGTCGTTGGCGATAATCCTTACTCGAGGGAAAAGATCCTGGAGCATGGCAACGCTGCCATCATCCGAGGCGTTGTCTACGACGATGACTTCATAGACCAGATCATGGACGGTTCGCACCACTGATTCGAGGCAATTCTTCAGAAGCTCCCTGGTATTCCAGTTGACGATGACAAATGAGATATCCGTCATTGCTTTACCGTTCGCCCTTCATCCCTCATCCTTCTTTCGGCCCATTTCCGCCAACTTGGCGTACTTGAAGAACTTGTTTACCGAGTCGGTGACGGCGAGGGTCAGGCCTTGGGGACCGTCGAGAACCCCCAAGCGAAGAATGTAGTCCTGTAAAAAGGTCAGCACCGCCCTGAACATCGCCCCGCTTACCGTCGCCCGGCGACCGGTGTCGTACGCCTCCTGCGCCCCAAGGCTTGAATAGCGGTCAATCTTCCTGAGTATCTTGCCCAGGTCGCTCTCGGTAAAATGTTCGAGGGGAACATTCAGGGGCTCCACGATCCCATTGACCTCAACCTCTTCATGGACCGCCGCCGGCGACATACCACCTCGCCCCCGGCGAAAAAGGCGGACCAGGCGGTCGGGCCACCAGCCGGCATAGCGTATCCACCGCCCCTGGAAGTAGTTCTTCCTCGGGAAGCTATAGCCCGCCACCGCCTCGGGGAAAACCGGGCCAGTGTCGCCGCCTCGGGAAGAATCGGCAGGAAGGGAAGAAAAATGCATCCTGGCTTCTTCAGGATCGATATTTGTCAGTCCTTTGATCACCACCGCCGTCTCCGCCGGAATCCGTTCATCGGCATCGAGGACAATAATCCAGGGGCAATGGCACTGATCGATGGCGAACTGCTTCTGGACCCCGAATCCCCCCCGCCATGGTTCCTCGAAGACGTCGCAACCAAAATCACGGGCGATCTGCAACGTCCCATCCGTGCTTCCCGAATCGACAACGACGATCTGGGCGGCAAAGGCGACACTCCGGAGGCAATCGGAAAGGTTGTCTTCCTCGTCTTTTGTTATGATGGCTACAGAGAGGGACGATTTACCTGTCATAGTGATCCATGATCATCATACCGTTGCAATACGTCCAATGGCCGGTCAGCGCTTCGTCAGTTCGAAGATGCCGCAACCATAATGACAGCCGAAGTTGTTTCCCACTGATCTCTCGTCAAGAACCGCATTGGTGATGAGTCGATTTTCGTTGTTGATGTAAGAGAAAGAGTCTATGTCGTAGCGCCCCTCCATGAGACTCAGCAAGTAGGCGACGGAAAAGACCCGGTGGGCGTTGAACTCGATCCGCTGTTTGCCGATGGGAACTGAGAAATATAGTTTACCGCCCGGTTTCAGCATCCTGAACATATTGTCCCAGCCGACGAGATGGCCTCGATAGTTCAAACGATCCCCGTAGCGTCCGAGGCCGAAGTGTTCCATGGCGTGCAGGCACGAAAGGGAGTCGCAGTAATCGACGAAAGAGAAGTCCTCAGCCGTTAGGTCTGCCCGGGTAAAGCGAATGTTGGCAATATCGAGATTTTGGCCACGGACATCAAAAACCTCCACCTCCCGGAAAGAGGCTACATGGCCCACGAACCCATCGATACGGGAGCCGATATCCACATGCCTTGAGGGGCTGTTCATCTGAAAAATCTTCTGGGCAACTAAGAGATCCTGGAGGAAGTAATGCTCAGCGACGACACCGCTTTCTTCGTCCCGTTCTTCGAGGCAGGGATAAAGCTTCGCGAAGGGGAAGTCGTCTCCCGACTTTTCCGCCTGGCGCCTGATCTCCGCGTATTCCCGCAGAAAGGTGGGGAACTTCTTCAAGAAGACAAAAAAAGGCATCCCCTTGACAGATATACTGAAATGCATGAGAAGTCTCCGAAGCCGTTGATGAAGAATCACAAAGCGGCGTGATCATAGCCGTCATGGGGCGTCGCTGTCAATGAAAAATGCGGACACAACTTTTCGTTAATTTCATCATTTTAATCATCAGACAACTGTGTTATGGAGGGCGTTATAAGATGTACTTGTAAGCTTCAATGCATCTATTTCCTGATTAAGGCGGAGTTATATGATTCCCGACATTGCTTATCTTATCTTGAACTACAACCCGGACGGAGAGGCAAAGGCAACAGACGTTTTAAATGACACCATCGACACTTTATACCAGCGGAAGAGCACCCATTTGAAGTGTGATATTTTTCTTTTGGACCAGGGGTCGACATCAAATCACCGGAATTGGTTGATTGAAAAGCAGAACAAGTTAGGTTTTTCCACGATCCTCCTGAATCGTAACATCGGTATCAGCCGGGCTATAAACCTGTTCGTCAGAACGTGCAAATCTCCCGTCATAGGATTAATCACCTCCGATGTAATAATAACTACCGGGATGGATGAGGATTTATATGAAAAGGTACAAATTCCAGAGGCTTATCAGGCAACACCTTTCACAGATAAAAGTGACATTGATTATCAGACATGGCTGCCATCCGAAACTTACGGGTCTGATCATATAAATCTGGACCAGCTCAGGGCTGAAAAGACTTCATTGCTGGAACCGCTTTTTAACGGAAAAACGAAAAATTATCTACGCTGCATCGGAGTTGAATTGAATGTCATGTTCTGGAGAACATCTATTTTTGAAAAGGTCGGCTATTTCGACGAACAATGGAAGGCATCCTATGAAAATAATGACTTTTCCCTGCGGTGTTTCCTGAATGGCGGCTGCACGTGTATCAGCATGGATTCCTTTGTGTGGCATTATCACAAGGTGACGGAGAAAAATAAATCAAAAGATAGAAGTCATGCAGGTTATCTGGATAACTGGCCACTGGAAACAAGAAAAATCTGGGACCGCAAGTGGCCGCAACTGGATTCATATATCAATGTTTATAAACCACTGAAAAACAAAGCCGTTGCGGATTATCCAAAATTTTATGAAAAGTTCAAGCACAACATAGGTTTGCCCTATGTGCAGGATATCGATTACTTCTGACAGGCAGGGAAGCTTACGGGCATAAAAATATCAAGTAAGGATCAACATCATTTTTATTAGTTGTAAATTATTAAATAATTTCATCTTGGCAAATTAGAAGGCCTTAAATGAATGACATCTGTCGTCCTCTCAGGAATGATCGCATTACATTTTTTTTGCGTAAACATATACCTTCCATTGCATCATCATCTGCACTGATATTCGTTTTTTTCAATCCCTTTCCGCAACTGACGGCTATCGAGGAAATAAGTTTTTATCTCTCATTGCTCGCTTTTGCAGCCTACATCATCTTTCAAAAAAAGATTAATATATTGGACACACCGGCAACCATGCCATTTTTGCTCTTTACGATCTGGTGCATATTCGGTCTTTTTTTTGCCATTAACATCAAGAACAGCTTGCACGATATTTACGCGCATTTAATCAAGTACATTCTAATCAGCTATATTCTGTTTACTTTCTTTAGATCTCAGAAAAGGATAAATGTCCTAACCACCACCGTCATCTTGTCAAGTGTAATCTTTGCGTTGGGCACAATGATTCACTATTACATTATTTTGGGCCTCCCATTTACTAGAAAATTAGGAGAAACAACCTATATAGAAATGCCAGCTAATATTATAGGAACAGTAGCGGTTTTTGGAATATTTTTGTCGATCATGCATTTCAAAGAGAATAAAACTTCAATAATGAAAGGTCTCTTTGGACTCGGCATGTTCATTCTTACCATAGCTACCCTGGCGACACAAACACGTGGATCCATTCTGGCTCTCTTTGTCGGCTTAATTATTCTTCTTAAGATAAATAAACGTGCCATATTAATGGTTCTGCTCGCCTTTGTTGTATCCTTATCCTTAATGCCGGTGAGAACAGTATTAACTCCGGAGGCTTTATACAACAAGATTACTAAATCCGATCGCTGGCAAATATGGTATACTTTTGCTGAAATAACAAAGGATCATCCACTTACGGGAATTGGATTTGGTATGCAAAGTTATTACGACGAATCACTCCTGAATAAATACAATTCCCGTGTACCTCCTGAATACAGGCAAAAAACTCCCCACAAGGCGCCCCATAATCTTATCGTTGACTTGGCAGTTCGAACCGGATTCATCGGATTGATTCTATTCGGCTACGTAATTATAACTTTTATTACAATTGCCTGGAGATTAGCAGCAAAGGGAAAGAACGATTTTGTAAAAGGATGGGCGATTATTTCTTTAGCCTCCCTGGCAGCCATAATCATACAAGGGCTGACTGAAAATACGCTCAACGGCCCACCGGCTATCGTGATGTATATAATTTTTGCCATCATGATGATTCTTTGGAAATTGAACGAAGAAATTAATCAAACTTCGGATTTGAGGGAAAAATAATTATGAAGAAGCACCATCAACCATGAATATTCTTAATATCATCGATAGAGCAATCATGAAATACTGTCATGAAACGTCAATCCTGAAATTTCTGCCGGAAAACAGATACAATATGGATGTTTTTAAAACAACAGGCCAGTACGACTGGCTCTCCGGACAAGTGCTGTATTGTTTGATCAGATACATACAGCCACGCCGAATTTTTGAAATCTCAACCGCTTCCGGTTATGCAACCATGTTTATGGCCTTGGCCCTTAAACAGAACAATTGGGGACGGATTGACACGCATGAAATCAATCCGAAAGCTGCACAATCGGCGGAACAGTTATTTACCGCCCACGGTCTAAACAAATACATTAATCTTATCGTCGGAGACGCAAGAAAGACATCCGTCAATTCTCCTTCCGACTATTCGATATATTTCCTGGACAGCATCCACACCGAAGAATTTGCCCGCTGGTTTATTGAACAACATGTGATGAGGTCCGAAAGGATTGACGCCATTTTTCACATGCATGATATTTTGCCTCTAAACGCCCGGGTAAGGCGCTGGAACACACCCCCTTTTGAAGGTTCGGATCTGGATCCTTCTTATCGGATCGGCCAGACAAAAAGATTTAAATATCAAATGCGCAAATTACTTCATTTAAGAACGGAAGAGATAGAAGACACCGTTCAGATCCAGACTTATCCCCCCGAGGACGGCGAAGGTCTGCAGACCTTCGATGGCAACTGCACAACTGAGGCCATCTGGGGGAATAAACTGGTTACCATGATGGCGAAGGAAGATCTCTTATTTTTATACGATGTTGCAGATAGTTATTCACTTTTAGAACCAAGGAAATATGACCGGTACGCCGTTGGCCGCACGGACAGCAAAGGTGAACCCATGGAATGGAATGAAGCCTTATGGTGCAAAGTAACCGCTGTCAAATCGGCGTACACGAAGCTCAACAAGCTGAAAACCCATGAATTTGTAAATCATGGAACCTAAGAAAATCGCCGTCGTCATTCCCAAATACGGACTCGTCGGCGGCGCGGAAGGGGCGGCCGCCGCCCTGACGGAACAACTTGCCCTTGATCCTGCCCTTGAAATTCATGTCTTTGCAAATCGCTGGCAGGCCTGGTCGGATCGTGTTTCTTTTCATCATGTACCGGTAATCCGGTTCCCTAGATTTTTAACCACCATCAGTTTCGCCTGCTTCGCACAAAAAGCGATAGACCGGGCGGGGATGGATCTTATCCACACCCATGACCGGATGTTCCGGCCCCATATCTATACCATGCATGGCCTTCCCCATCGGGTATGGGTGAAAGAGGTCCGGAAGAAAAGACGGATGAGCCTTTTCGATCAGTCAACGGCATGGGTAGAAAAACGGATGGTCTCCGATGGTCACTGTCAATACTACTTAGCCGTCTCCAGCATTACAAGGGACATCTTCCTGCATGAATATCAAGTGGATTCAGGACGCGTTCCAATCATTCATCCCGGCATCGACACAGTCTCCGCGACCCTCGCTGAAAAAGAGGTCACCAGGTCGGAGATGCTCCGAAAATACGGCCTGCCCCCCGCGGACCCGGTGATCCTCTTCGTATCCATGAACTTTGACATAAAAGGTCTCGATCCACTGATGGCAGGCCTGGGCAGGATGAAACAGCTCCATCCCGCTCAACGCTTTACCCTGCTCATTGTTGGCAGGGACAATCAGAAGAAGTACGAACGTCTGGCGCGCCAAGTCGGCATTGCCGGACAGACAGTATTTACCGGCCTGATCCCCCGGGAAGAACTGGACGGAATATACCTGGCCGGAGATGTTTACGCCATGCTTTCCAAGTTTGATACCTTCGGGATGGTTGTCCTCGAGGCAATGGCCAAGGGGTTGCCCATCGTCATCAGCGGCAATGTCGGGGCAAAGGACCTCATCGAAGAAGGCGTCAACGGTTTTGTTATTGACAACCCCAATGACGCCGACCATGTCGCCGAGGTTCTCCACAATATTATCCAGGAGGATGTAAAACGGCTCATGGGAAACGCCGCTCTGGAAACATCCCGCCATTACACATGGGAGAGAACGGCTCAAAAAGTGAAAGGTATCTATCTGAAGATCCTTGAGAATAAGCAAAGGGCCTGACATAGTGGAAATATCGGTAGTCATCGTTTCTTATAACACCGCCGATCTCATCGGACCGTGCCTCGGATCGGTAATCGGTCAGACGGGCGGTGACAAAGAGATCCGGGTGGTGGACAATGCCTCGCCGGACGGAAGCGCCGCCCTCATCGCCGCAGGATTCCCCGATATTCATCTTATCGCCAACAAAGAGAACAAGGGCTTCGCCGCCGCCAACAACCAGGTAATCACCCATTGCCGGGGACGCTATATACTTTTTTTGAATCCCGATACGGTATTGAAAGAGAACTGTCTCGCAACGGCCTTGGCCTATATGGAGAAGCATCCGGAAATTGGCCTGGCGGGGCTGCACATCCTTAACCCCGACGGCACGGACCAGGATTCAGTGTCCCGGCGTTACCTGAGTCAGCGCTACACCTCCGGAGAACTCAGCAATCTTCCCGGTGGTATCGCCTGTGTCCTTGGCGCCGCCATGATCGCCCCCCGCAAGGCGATTATCTCCGTGGGCGGTTTCGACGAGGATTATTTCCTCTATGGCGAGGATGAGGACCTCTGTCTGCGTATTCGGCGCACGGGCTTAAAGATAGGTTTTATCGATGCGGCCAGGGTGGTCCACTACCACGGTCAGAGCGAACGCAAATCAACCTCAGCCGAGGTCTGGCGCAAAAAGATAAGTGCCGAATACCTCTTTTACCACAAGCATTACCAGCCGGAAACGATTGCCAGAATTACTAAGGCTGAGATGCTGAAAACTCATTGGCGGATTTTGACCTTGAGGATCTGCTTGCCGTTTATCAAAAACAAGGGAGAGGCAAGGGAAAAACTAAATAAATATAAGGTTATTCACGATGAGTTGCGGCGCAGGAAGCTCTCGAAGGAATGATCGTTGACAGCTTCGCGATAAACCGTTGACGCCAAACATAAATCAGCCTATGTGACCATTATCTTAAAGAACTGACATAGAGGACATTTTAATGCATATCTTAGGCATCTCCGCCTTTTACCATGATTCCGCCGCTGCCCTCCTCAAGGATGGGGAGATTGTTGCCGCTGCCCAGGAGGAACGTTTTACCAGGAAAAAGCACGACCCGTCCTTCCCGGCCCGCGCCACCGCCTTCTGCCTCGAATACGGCGGGGTCAGGGTGGAGGATCTGGAAGCTGTCGTTTTCTACGACAAGCCCCTCCTGAAGTTCGAACGGCTTTTGGAGACCTATTACGCCTACGCCCCGAAAGGGTTGAAATCCTTCCTGTCGGCCATTCCCGTCTGGATCAAGGAGAAGGTCTTCCTGAAAAAACTCATCCGGGACGAGCTCAAAAAGATCGGCGACGGCGCGGCCAAAGACGTGAAACTCCTCTTTACTGATCACCATCTGGCCCATGCCGCCAGCGCCTTTTTCCCCTCCTCCTTTGCGGAATCGGCCATCCTGACCATCGACGGCGTGGGGGAATGGGCCACCGCCTCCATCGGCCACGGCCGGGGCAACGACATCACCATCATGAAGGAGATGCGTTTTCCCCACTCCGTGGGACTCCTCTATTCCGCCTTCACCCATTATCTGGGCTTCCGGGTCAATTCCGGGGAATATAAACTCATGGGCCTGGCCCCGTATGGAGATCCCGCCTCGGAGCAGGTCAGACGTTATAAGAAGGCCATTCTCGATCACCTTGTTGACGTCAAGGAAGACGGCTCCATATGGTTGGATCAGGACTACTTCGATTACACCACCGGGCTCAGCATGGTGAAAGACGACAAATGGGAGGCGATCTTCGGCTTCCCCCGCCGGACGGCGGAGACGGACATTGAACAGCGCCACGGCGATCTGGCCTTTGCCATCCAGCAGGTCACGGAAGAGATCGTTACAAAGATGGCTCGGACGGCGAAAAACCTGACCGGTTCAAAGAAACTCTGTCTGTCAGGCGGCGTGGCCCTGAATTGCGTGGCCAACGGCAAGCTCCTCCGGGGTGGAGACTTTGAGGACATCTGGATACAGTCCGCCGCGGGAGACGCCGGCGGGGCCCTCGGGGCCGCCTATGCCATCCATCATATGTACTATAAACAACCCCGGAAAGCTCCCATGGAAAAGGATCAGATGCACGGAGCCTACCTGGGGCCGGAGTTCAGCGATCTGGAGATTCTCGGCACAGCCAGAAAGTACCAGGCGCCATACCATCATGTAGAAAACATCGCGGCCTTGAGCACCACCGTCGCCGGTTATCTTGCCCAGGGCAAGGCTGTCGGCTGGTTCCAGGGCCGGATGGAATGGGGACCACGTGCCCTTGGAAACCGAAGCATCCTGGGAGACGCACGGAACAAGGAGATGCAGAAGCGCCTGAACCTTAAAATCAAGTTCCGGGAGAGCTTCCGCCCCTTTGCACCCTCGGTCCTGTACGAAGACGTCGCGGAATACTTCGAAATGGAAACGCCCTCACCGTACATGCTCCTCATCGCTGATGTTCAGAAGCGGCGGCGCTATCCCCTGCCCCCGGACTACCATCAGCAGCCTATCCGGGACAAGCTCTACTATGTCCGTTCCGACATCCCCGCCATTACCCATCTCGATTATACAGCCCGCCTCCAGACGGTGCACCGGGATACCAATCCCCGCTTCTGGGAGCTTCTGAATGCCTTCAAGGACCAGACTGGCTACGGGGTGCTCGTCAATACGAGCTTCAATGTCCGGGGGGAACCTATTGTCTGCACCCCCGAGGATGCCTATCGCTGCTTCATGCGGACGGATATGGATTACCTGGTCGCGGGAGACTTCATCTTCGCCAAGACGGAACAACCCCCATGGCAAGAGAAAATCGACTGGCAGGAGGAGTATGGCCTGGATTAAGAATAAGGGGAAAACAGGGGGACAGCGATCCTATTTTCTTCTAACAAATTGCAGGAACATGATTGTGGGTGATCATCCTTGAAAAAGGTTATTAAAGTAATCATTTTCAATATAGTGCTTCTCCTGATACTTCTTTCTCTCCTGGAAGGGCTGCTGTTTCTTCTTGTCCGTAATCCGGACATCCTCAAACAATGCCCCCAACGGATCGGCAATATGATCGGCTATATCTACGCCCGGGAACGTCCCATCATCAAGTTCGAACCGGCCTGTGCCCGGTATGACCCTACCATTGGCTACACCCTAAAGCCAGGGTCCTGCAACTTCGGTGGTCGTGAATTCATGAATCGCTATGATATCAACAGTATGGGCACCCGTGACGATGAGGCGTCCCTACAGCATCCGGAAATCGTCGTCGCAGGAGATTCCTTTGCCATGGGCTGGGGGGTGAACCAGGAAGAGACCTTTGTAAAGCAGTTGGAAAAGAAAATGGGGATCAAAGTCCTTAATGCCGCCGTCGCCTCATACGGCACGGCCCGGGAAATGATGATTCTCCACCGCCTCCCGACGGATCGTATGAAGTACCTCATCATCCAGTACTGCGGCAACGATATCGACGAAAATCGTGAATTCTATCTTAATCATAACCGCCTGCCAATAATGTCTTCTCAGCAATATCGGGAATATCAGGAGCTTTACAAGGACTCGCTTCAATATTTCTTTGGGAAATACCTCTGGATCAAAATCAAGAAACGGTGGGACGAAAATGAGCAGCGTCGGGGGCAATCAGGGGTCGTCACGGACCGGGACGAGATTGACCTTTTTCTCAACGCTGTCCAGAATAGCGGGTTGGACCTTGGCAAAGTGACGATCATAACTTTCGTGATGAACGGCAGGAATCCTGCCGACAATAAGGATTTCCCGGCAGGTCTGAAAAAGAAGCTTGCGGCGGGAAATTATCCTCCTTACCTGAAGAACATGATTGTCCTCGATTTCTCCGATCAGTTGCAGAAGCAGCATTTCTACATCCTGGATGATCATATCAACGCCTTGGGCCACAAGATCATTGCCGATACCCTGGCCAAGGTTATCGAGGCCAGACGAACTCCGCAGCTAGTTCCTGACTATAACCGGAGGCATCCGTGAGATGATCCGGAAGCACGAAGGGAACGGATCGTGTCCCCGTCCCCGGACGGCCAAGAATTTTAGTTGCAAAATCAACACCCCATTGTTATATGGGCAGCCCTGCTAAAGAACGGGGCGGAAATTGAGGACGGGTTCACATTTCACAATTTCCCTGCCGCCAGTGCGACGACAATTTTTACGAGTTCATCGAGAAGAAGGAAAGTAATAAAATGGAAATCATAAGAGACTTCTGGGGATTCCTGAAGGAAAGAAAAAAGTGGTGGCTCCTGCCCATGATTATCATGCTCCTCCTCATGGGCATCCTGATCATGTCAAGCGGCTCCGCCGTGGCCCCATTCATCTATACCCTGTTTTAGACGAGAGATCATGGACCTGGACCGTCTTGCCACATCAAAAACCATCAATGTCCTGACGCTGGCCGTCCTGATTGCCTATGTGATCTTCAGCGCCCAGTGGCTATTGTGGGTTGCCGTGCTCCTGACCCTGGGTAATTCCTTCGAAAGCCGGTTCACTACCGCCCTCGCCCGCTACTGGATGAAATTTGCCGCCGTTCTCGGGGCCTTCAATTCCAGGGTCATCCTTACTGTGACCTTCTATCTCATCCTCACCCCCCTGGCCTTTGTTTACCGAATCTTCAATCGCCCCCTCGTGGATCACTTCCGGGCCAACAAACGGCAGAGCTATTTTGAAGACCTGAACAAGATCTACACCCCGGCGGATTTTGAAAAGACATGGTGAAATCAGCCCTTGACGACATCCTAATGCCCGCCGGGGGGTTTTATTTTCAGCGCCTGGTTATCGACGGCGTCAATAACGGCGATGTTCTAGCTGCCAACAAGCCGGAGATGGCGAACGAGGAGATATGTTTGTTCCATCGCTCCGCCGCCGACGGCAACGCCTATCTTCAGAAACTTCAGGACCTTGTTCAGCAAAGCATTGCCAACCGCCTGCCCCTCCCCGTCGTCCGTTTCGCTGACGGGGAATATGCCTTTTACGCCCTGAGCCTTGACTGTAACGGCCTCTACCGCCAGGCGGAATCAACGGCGGCCATAAAAGCCGCCCTGCCCCTGCATATTGACGCCTTGGCAAGACTATCCCGGGAGGGGTTGCTTGCGCCCCTCATATTCCCCGGCAATGTCGAGCAGCCCCGCCGAGGAATATTGGCCCTCGTCCCTCGCCTCAAGCAGCGTCCCTCAGCCTCTACATTTCTGCAATTACTTGAAAAACAAGGCATTCCCCTGACCGGGGACAACTACCTCCCCTTCTATGTCGTTTATGCATGGCTTTCCTCCGTTGCTTTTGCCCACCTGATGGACGGGAAAAAGATCTGCCTCATCGGTTCGGAATGGGATCAGGTGGCCTGCCGGCGCTGGTTCGCCCGCTTTGAGAGTCGGCCTGAAATTGTCTTTGCCAAGATACCCGCCGAATGTGTGGCCACCCGCTGGTCCCCGATGAAAGATCGTCTCCTTGCGGACATACCGGCTAATACTGATCTATGCCTGGTAGGGGCGGGAATCGGCGCCCTGCCCGTATGCGTGGATACCGCGGCGGCCCTCTCCATCCCGGTGATTGATGCGGGCCATGTTTTCAACATGATGAACGACCGGGTGGATAAATCGAACGGGGCAAGACTATATACGCAATATAAGGACATTGCGTAACCGCGGGAAAATGGTTCGCAAGCAGCGAATCAAATGTTTTTCGCCGTTCCGTGATTGAATTTAAAATCCCGTAATCAATCACAATTATATGCAAACCAACGAGAAGCGAAAAAGATTTTTGAGCTGCGGTGAAGCCATTTTTCAAAGGTCTCAATATGGATCCTCTTAAAAAATACCGGCGGCAATTACGCATTTGGCGCAATGACCGGCGACTACAACGGGAGCAGGAACTTTACGAGCGGGAATTTGCGGCCCAACGGCTCGTCTTGCCTAACGAAGAAGCCATCCGGCGTCATATCCGTAAGAAATTCCCCCTTCTGAAGCCCAAAAAAAAGGGCTCTCTGCAGATTCTCACTGTCTATCACCACTATAACTGGGAGGATGAGTCCCTGCGGCCATCACTGGAAAAGTTCGGCCCTGTCCGCCATTATGACTGGGTCGACCGGTTCGACCATCGGCAAGAGAAGGAATGGCATCGGTCGGTAAAAGAAGCCATGAATCGGGATTTGTTGGACTGGGCAGCAAGAAATACGGAAGAGGCGAAAGCGGACGTCATTTTCTCTTACCTGTCCGGCGAATTGATCAGCCCCGAAGCAGTCCGGGAGTTATCCTGCATGGGTATTCCCATGATCAATCTCGCCCTAAACGACAAGGAGCTTTTTGCCGGCAAGATCCGTAACGGTCTGTCTATGGGCAATCGGGATATCTGCCGCTGGTTTACCCTTTCCTGGACCAGCACGGAAGACGCCCTGAAGAAATACTGCGTCGAAGGCGCCCTTCCCATCTACCTCCCCGAAGGGGCCAACCCGGAAATTCATCGCCCTTATGACCTTGAAAAAACCATCCCGGTGTCTTTTGTGGGGCAGTGTTACGGCAATCGCCCGGCGATCATCGCCCGGCTTTTGGAAGCAGGCATCCACGTCGAAGCTTACGGCGCCGGCTGGCCGAATGGATCGCTATCCACGGAAGACATGGTGCGACTCTATTCAAAAAGCCGCATTAACCTCGGATTTGGCAGCGTCATCGGTTTCTCGGACGCGTACTGTCTCAAAGGGAGAGACTTCGAGATTCCCATGAGCGGCGGGCTCTATCTCACCGAGCATCATCCGGAGCTGGAGCGGGTTTATGAAATCGGGAAAGAGATTGTTACCTACCGGGGATTTGAGGATCTTCTCAAAAAGATCCGTTATCTTCTGGACAACCCCACAGCAGCGGGGGCGATCCGCCAGCAGGGTTTCGAACGGGCCCACCGAGACCATTCCTGGGAAATGCGCTTCGAAAAAGTATTTAATATAATTGGCTTGATTTAAAGGATCAAAGATTCTCGGTCAGACGCGCCGCGTTCAGGGTGTTTTGCAGCAGCATGGCGATGGTCATGGGGCCGACTCCTCCCGGGACAGGGGTGATATGAGAGGCCCGGGGGGCGACTTCCGCGAAGGCAACGTCCCCTACCAGACGGCCGTCGTTGAGTCTATTCATACCAACATCAATAACGACAGCGCCCTCCTTAACCATCTCCCCCCGAATCATCTCAGGACTTCCGGCGGCCGCCACAAGGATATCGGCACGCCGGGTTGTCTCCGGAAGATTGCGCGTCCGGGTATGGCAGACGGTGATGGTGGCATGACGGGCCAGGAGGAGTAGGGCCAGGGGTTTCCCGACGATGTTGCTCCGACCGACGATCACGGCTTCCTTCCCTTCGATGGCGACGCCGGTTCGGTCAAGGAGTTCGATGATTCCTTGGGGCGTGCAGGCGACATGGCCGGGGTTGCCGGCAACCAAGCGACCAACGTTCACGGGGTGAAAGCCGTCCACATCCTTCTGCGGGGCAATCGCCTCGATGACCGCCTGGGAGCGGATCTGGCGGGGCAGGGGCAATTGAACGAGGATGCCGTGAATGGCCGGATCATCATTCAATTGCCGAATGATCTCCAAAAGCTCTTTCTCTTCCGCATCTCCAGACAATCTAAACTCACGGGACAGGAACCCGACCTCTTCACAGGCCTTGCCTTTGCGCCGTACGTAGATCTGGGAGGCCGGATCCGCGCCGACCAGCACCACGGCCAGACCGGGCGTCACGCCCGTCTTTTCCCGGAACGTCAGGGTCTGCTTGCGGATCTCTTCCCGGATCACTCGGGATATTTCATTGCCGTTGATAATCTCGGACATAAGGTCATTTAACCTTGTGCCAGACCTGGGTGCGACCGAGGAGGGAGAAGCCGATAAAGCCTCTAACCTTCATCTGGGTACCACCCTCAGTAACTTCTATCTTGCACTTGTAAACCTTGCCGTCATTGGGATCCATAATGGTCCCACCTGTGTATTCATTCCCGTCCACCGCCAGCCCCTTAACGATTACCAGGCCAATCATGGGTTTGTTCTGGTCGGCGCCGGGACACTTTGTGCAGAGTTTGCTCGCCCCACCGTCTTTTTCCTGAAGCAGCTGAACGATCTTCCCATAGATCTTACCGTTTGCTTCGTAAATCTCGACGATGGACTTCTCCTTTTTCGTTTTGTCGTCAATGGTCTTCCACTTTCCAACGGGTGAGCCACCGGCAAGGGCTAAAGAAACGGAACAGAGCAGAATCATGGTAACCAGCAACATTGTTTTTTTCATCAGTAAAACCTCCTTGAAATTTTTGTTCGCTGCCCGCAGGCAACTTATCCCTATATGATATTGCTTTCATGATCAAGAAAAAAAGCCCATTCCCAGGATTGAAAAGGGAAAGGGCATGTGCTAAGGAAATTCAGATAAATTTGGCTCTTACATTAAATTAGGGGGTACCAACTATATGAACCTCGGACAGATGCTGGAGGAATCAACGAAAAGATTCCCGGACAATATTGCCTTCATTCATGAAAAATGCCGCATGACCTATGTGGAATTCAACAGGGCCGCCAATGCCCTGGCCCATTATTTCCGCGGCCTGGGGATTAAAAAGGGGGACAAAATTGCCATCATGCTCCCCAATTGCCCGGAATTCATCATCTCCTATTTTGCCGCCCAGAAAATCGGTGCCGTCGCCGTGACCCTGAACGTTCTTTCTACCCCCTACGAATTGAGGCATTTGATCGGAGACAGCGACGCCAAACTATTCATCACCCAGGGCGTCCTCGCGAAACGCTATGAAGAAATCATGAACGATCTACCCCTCTGTAAACATCTCCTGACCACAAACGGCATGGATGCGGACTGTCCATACACGCAGGCCATCAAGGACAATCCTTCCTCCTGGGAGATGCCGGATATTGCCGAAGACGACCCGGCGGTCATGATCTATACCGCCGGCCTGACGGGCCGGGCCCTGGGGGCCGTCCTGACCCATGGTAATCTGATGACACAGGCAGTTATGTTCACAGTAACAGATTTTCAAGGCACCCCCGCAGAGCGCGGGCTGGCAGTGATACCTTTTTTCCATTCCTTCGGGGCAGCGGCAAATATGCTGGCCGTATTCTATATCGGCGGTAGTGTCGTCCTGATGGAGCGCTTTACCCTGGACAGCATCTTTGGGGCCATTGAAAGAGAAAAGGTCTCCTATATCGGCGCTGTGCCCCGGTTGTTTTTAGGGATGGTGTTTCACCAGGGCGGGGAAAAATACGACCTCAGTTCCCTGCGCTTCTGTGTCACCGGCGGTTCTGCCATCCCGATGGAATTTATCCAGCTCTTTCGGGAAAAATTCGGGACCCCCCTGGTTGAGGGTTACGGTTTGACGGAAGCGTCGCCTATCTGCGCGATAACGAGGCTTACAATGGAACAAAAGCCGGGATCCATCGGGATTCCGATTCCGGGGCTGGAGGTAAGGATTGTCGATGACAACGGCGCCGGGCTGCCCTCAGGGGGGATCGGCGAACTGATCGTCCGCGGTAAGAACGTCATGCATGGGTACTACAAGGATGAAAAAGCGACCGCTGAGGTAATTCGCGACGGCTGGCTTCATACGGGGGACTTAGCGAGGATCGATGGGGACGGCTATATTTTTCTCACCGGCCGGAAGAAGCGGATGATCATCACTAGCGGCTTCAATGTCTATCCCCTCGAAGTGGAAATTGTCCTGGAGATGCACCCGGCGGTGCAAACCGCCCGGGTGGAGAGCAAAGAGGATCTGATGCGGGGGGAAATCGTCAAGGCCCTGATCGTCAAGAAGCCCGGCGTGGAAGTGGACGACAAGGAGATCCTGAGACACTGCCGGGCATATCTGTCTTCCTACAAACTCCCTCGGGAAATAGAATTTGTAGCGACCATTTAATATCTAACTCTGGTCGACATAAGTAACACCCGGCGCTACATTTTTATGGGATTTGTCTGGTGAACGGTGGGGCAAACCTTGAACAAGATCTGCCCCACCGTTCATGCACCGTTTACTGTTTATTCTCCACTACTTCTTACGCTTCTCCAGCTCTTCCGCCCGGAGCTGCTTGCGGAGGATCTTACCGACATTTGTTTTCGGCAGTTCCTTGCGGAATTCGACCTCGGTAGGAAGCTTGTAGGCGGCCAGTTTCGTCTTTCCGTACTCGATCATTTCTTCCTGGGTTGCCGTCTCCCCTTCCTTGAGAACGACGAAGAGTTTGACGTTTTCCCCCCGTTTGGCGTCGGGGATGCCGATGGAACATGCCTCCTGGACTTTGGCATGTTCGTAATAGACCTCGTCGATATCCCGGGGATAGACGTTGAAACCTCCGGAGATAATCATATCCTTCTTCCGGTCTACGATATAGAAGTAGCCGTCCTCATCCATCGTGGCAATATCCCCGGTGTACATCCAGCCATCCTTCAGGGAATTGGCGGTCTCCTCAGGCATCCCCTTGTAGCCCTTCATCACTTGGGGCCCCTTGACGATCAACTCGCCCGGCTGACCAATGGGCATGTCTGTCACGCCGTTGTCAAGATCGACAATCCGGCACTCCGTATCCGAGATAGGGACGCCGATACTGCCTACCTTGCGGACCCCCCCGGCGAAGGGATTGATATGGGTCACCGGCGTGGTCTCCGTCATCCCGAAACCCTCCACAATGACGGCCCCAGTAGCCTTTTCGAAGCCATGGATTACCTCCACGGGGAGGGGCGCGCTCCCGGAGAAGGCGCCCTTGATGCAGCTCATGTCCGTTTTCTTCAGATCGGGATGGTTGAGCATGCCGATGTACATCGTCGGCACCAGGGGAGCGAAGGTCGGACGGAAATTCCGGATTGCCTCGAGGAGTGGCTCCGGCTGGGGTCGTGGCACGAGCACCTGCGACCAGCCCATGTAAATAGAAAAATTCATGGAAACAGAGAGACCAAAGACATGAAAGTAAGGCAAGGCGCCCAGCATGATCTCCGTCCCCTTAGCGAATTTTGGAAACCACGCGCAACACTGTTGAACCTGCTTGCTCAGGTTAGCATGGGTAAGCATGACGCCTTTGGATACACCTGTCGTCCCCCCCGTGTATTGATACATGGCCACCTCGTCAAAGCTGTTTTTCACCGCCGGCGGGTTGGGACCATATTTGGTGAGACAATCCTTCCATTTGTAAACATCCGTTGTCGCCGGTACATCGGCAAAGGGATATTTTTTCAGCAATTTCCCCAGCACCCGCTTAACGGTCGGAAGATAGTCACCGATGCAGGTAGAGACAATCTGTTTGATCTTTGTTTTCGGACGCAGGGCGATCATTCTGGGGGTCAAAACGTCCAGGGTAATCAGAACTTTGGAACCGGAATCATTGAACTGGTGCTCCAGTTCGGGATCGGAATAAAGGGGGTTATTCATGACGACAAGGGCGCCGATCTTCAGAACGGCAAAGTTGGCCACCACGCAAGGGATGATGTTGGGCAGGAGCAGCGCGACGGCATCCCCCTTTTTGACGCCGAAGTCGGTAAGACAGGTCGCAAACCGGTCCACCATGTCCTTTAACTCCCGGAAGTTTACCACCGTCCCCTGAAAGACCAGGGCCGGTCGCTCCGAAAACTGTTTCGCCGTCCGGTCCAGAATGTCCGGCATACAGAGGTCCTCATAGGAAATAGATTCGGGAACACCCTTTTCATAGGATTTGAGCCACAGCTTTTTCACATAGATGCTTTCTTCCGCCATACTCGCCATTCTCCTTTCAGGAATAATATTTTCGTTTCCTGCCTCATTTTCTGCTTTATCGACACCCCATCCCCCTCCTAACCTCCCCCTTGAAGGGGGAGGAACTTATCATTTACCTCTGAATGTGAGGAACTAAACATTTTCCCTCCCCTTCAGGGGGAGGGGCAGGGTGGGGTAAACATTCATCCGCCGATGTCGTGATATTCCCTTGCTCATATGTACTTATAGCACAAAGAAGGCAATATGTACAAAAAAAGCCCCGGTCCATCCTTTCAGACAGAGCCGGGGCTTTTTAGTTCTTAATTTTTATTGAAACCTGCCGTTTACGCCTGGCAGACCTCAACCGGGGCTTTTTCTTCTTCGAGACCCATGCCCTTCCAGACGATCTCAGCGAGATCCAGGGCGGCTATTTCTTCTTCCTTACCGTGGAACTTGAGACCGTCGCTCATCATGGTCAGACAGAAGGGACATCCGACGGCGATGGTCTTGGCGCCGACATCGATGGCCTGCTTGGCCCGGGCGTCGTTGATGCGATCGCCGTGCTCTTCCATCCACATCCTGGCACCGCCGGCCCCACAGCAGAAGCTCTTCTCATGGTTCCGCTCCATCTCGACGAGACGGGCGCCGGGGATCGCCTTGATGATCCTCCGGGGCTGATCATAGAGCTGATTGTAACGGCCCAGGAAACAGGAATCATGGTAGGTAAAGCGGACATCGTCAACGGGGACCTTAATCTTGATCTTCCCCTTTTCAATAAGTTCCGCAATGATCTCGGTGTGGTGATACACTTCAAAATTGCCGCCGAAGTGGGGATAATCCTTCTTCAGGGCGTTGTAACCGTGGGGACAGGTGCAGATGACCTTCTTGACCCCATAGCCGTTCATCACCTCGATGTTGGCCTGGGCCATCGTCTGATAGAGGTATTCGTTGCCGCCCCGCATGGCCGAATCGCCGCAGCAGCTCTCTTCCGTGCCCAGGATGCCGAAGCTGACACCGGCCGTCTGAAGGATCTTGGCCAAGGCTACGGAGACCTTCTTGCCCCGGTCGTCAAATGATCCGGCGCAACCGACATAGAATAGATATTCTACGTTAGGATCTTCGGCAAGGGTCTTCACGCCGAGTTCCTTACCCCAGTCGGCGCGGAGATGGGCGCCAATGCCCCAGGGGTTGGAGTTGTTTTCCATATTCCGGTAGGTCAGCTGCAACTCCGGAGCAAAATCCGCTTCCATGAGGACCTTGAACTGCCGCATGCCGATGATCTTGGGCACATGCTCGATGGAAGCCGAGCAGTTTTCCATGCAGTACATGCAGTTGGTGCAGGCCCAGAGTTCATCGAGCTCAATGACTTCGCCGACCATGGCCTTCTCTGTCGGTTCCGGCCCTTTGGGCAGATTTTCATCGACGATCTTATCCGCCTTGTCCAGCCACGCAAAAAGGGCCTTCAGCTTCGGATTGATATTCGCCGACCCCTCGCCGGAGGCCATGAGTTGCTCTTTTCTGGACGCGACAGCGCCGGGGGCCTTCTCCAGCCAGTAGTCTTTGAGATCCTGAACCATCTTCTTCGGAGACAGGGGCTTCCCGGTCAGATACGCGGGGCAACCGTCCTGGCACCGCCCGCACCGGGTGCAGGCGTCGGAATCGAAGATCTGTTTCCAGGTGAATTCTTCAATGGTTCCCACGCCAAAGGACTCGGCGTTCTCGAAATCCTTGATCGGCTCTAACTGGCCGACGGGCTTCCGGGTCGCCATGAAGTAGTTGGCTGGGGTAGTTATGATGTGCATCAATCTTGAATAGGGAATATAGGCGATAAATCCCAGCGCGAACGCCGTGTGGGTCCACCAGACCCATTTGTGCATCGCTTTCGCGGCCTCCGGACTGACGCCGGTAAAGGCCTTGGCAAGGGTCCAGCCCACAAAGGACCAGACTTCCCAGGGCGTCTGCTGCCAGGTCACGCTGATGCGCAGGGCTTCGATGATGAAACCCGTGACAATAATCCCGGCAATGAGGAGCAGGACGATCGCGTCATCGGGCCTGTTGTCCGGCTCCCCTTTGTAACCGAGGCGATCCGGTTTCGTGAGATAACGTCTGTCCAGGGCCATAAGCACGCCGACCAGAACGGCCAGTCCGAACAGGTCCATCAGGAAAGAAAAGAACAGATAGAACTTCCCGATGAGAAACGGCAAGCCCAGGGGCTCGGCCACATGAAACTCCGTGGCGTCAAAGGCGGCTCCGAAAAAGAGTACGACAAAACCAAAGAATATCAGGCCATGCATAACGCCCGGATAGGGATCCGCCCACGTTTTGATCTGGAGCAGCCCATTTTTCAGCAGCGCTTTAATCCGTTCATTTCTGTCATCTGTTCGGTTCTCAGGTTTGCCGATCGCTGTCCACATGAGCCAGCGCCGATAAACCCCGTAGGCAAAGATGGCCATGGCGACAAAGGTCAACATGAACAGGATGGGTTCGAAATGCTCGGCATTCCAGAAAACCTCCCTGCCTTCATGGCCTATCGAAAAAGTTGATAGCTCCATACATCCTCCCTGACTCGTGACCGGGGAAGCTCACCAGCAGTACCGCCGACTGATCTTCCCACGTCTCGCGACATATGTTGTACAACGAAAAAACCGGGAACGGCTTGGAGGCCGCTCCCGGTTCTGGTGTTTAAGCCAAAAGCTTCTTGACTTCCTGGGTCAGCGCGGGAACGACCTTGAAGAGGTCGTCCACGATACCGTAATCGGCTCTCGCAAAGATCGGGGCCTCGGCATCCTTGTTGATCGCCACGATGTACTTCGAGGAGCTCATCCCGGCCAGATGCTGGATGGCGCCGGAAATACCGCAGGCGATGTAGAGGTTCGGGGAAACGACCTTGCCCGTCTGGCCCACCTGATCGGACTGGGGACGCCAGCCGGCGTCAACTGCCGCTCGGGAGGCGCCAACGGCGGCGCCGAGAAGACCCGCCAACTCTTCCAGCAGGGCATAATTCTCGGGACCCTTCATACCGCGGCCGCCGGAGACAATAATATTGGCCTCCGCCACATCGATCTTGCCGGCAGCCTCTTTGATAATTTCGGCTACCTTGGTTTTCAAAGCTGCCGCATCCAGACCCGCGTCAAACTTGACGACTTCGCCCGCTTTGGCGCACTCTACGATCGTAAAGACATTGGGTCGCAGGGAAGCCATCTGGGGGAATGTATCGATTACGATTTCGCCGAAGCACTTGCCGGCGTACATCGGACGGACAGCGCAAAGTTTGCCGTCGGCAATCTTGACATCCGTACAATCCGTAGCCATGCCTGTTGCCAATTTACCCACGAGGCTGGCGGAGAGATCCTTGCCCTGGGCGGAAGCGCCAAGGAGCAGGATGGAAGGATCATTTTCTTTCACGATCTTCGCTACGGCCATCGCATAAGCGTCGGTCGTATAGGGTTCCAGGGCGGCATTGTCCGCCACATAAACTTTATCCACACCATATTTTGCAAGCTCAGCGGCCATGGCCTCAACACCGGAACCGCACAGAACGGCGCCGACCTCTTCGCCAAGCTGATCCGCCAGTTTCCTGGCCGTGCTGGCGAGCTCGAAGCTGACCTTTCTCAGGGCGCCGTCTCTCTGTTCTGCTACTATCCATACACCTTTTGCCATCTTCTTATTCCTCCATGATCATTGATAATTTAGATAACCTTCGCCTCTTCCCTGAGCAGCTTCGCCAACTCGGCAGCCTTTCCTTCGGGCGTATCGTCCGCGCAGAGGATCTTTCCAGGGGGTCGCGCGGGGGGCGGTGTGAACTTGGCAACCTTGGACTTCGAGGCGCCGGTCACGCCGAGGTCGGCGGCTTTCTTGATATCAACGGGCTTCTTTTTCGCCTTCATGATGCCGGGCAGGGATGCATAGCGTGGCTCGTTCAATCCCTTGGTGGCCGTAATCACACAGGGCAGGGACGTCGCGATGACCATTGCGGCCCCTTCGATGGGCCGGGTTGCCTTGACGGCAGTCCCGTCAATCTCGAGTTTTGTCGCAAAGGTCACTTGGGGAATGCCAAGGAGTTCTGCGAGGATGGGACCGACCTGAGCGGAGTCATCGTCAATGGCGCGCTGGCCGCAGAAGATGATGTCATAGGGAACACCCTTGATCGCGGCGGCCAGCGCTTCGGCCGTAGCATAGGCGTCGGCGTTGTAAAGGGCGGGATCGTCGATTTGGATGCCCTTATCGGCCCCCATGGCCAAGGCAGTGCGGATGGTTTCCATCGTCCGGGCCGGGCCTGCGGTAACGATGGTCACCTCGCCGCCAAATTTCTCTTTGAGTTTCAGGGCTTCTTCGACGCCGTATTCGTCATAGGGGTTCATGACCCATTTGATGCCGCCCTCTTCGATCCCAGAACCGTCACCTTTTACTTTGATCTGGGCTTCCGTATCCGGAACCTGCTTCACACATGCAACAATATTCACATTGTCCTCCTTCCTGAACCAACGCCCGGTTCGGAACCGGTACGTCCTTCAGATAATTGATGTCTGATTTATGTAAACTATCGCGATAACCGAGTTTCCCTGCCCTCATCCGCAAAGGACAAGGACAGGGAAACAAAAAATTCTTACTGCCTGTTCTTCACGATGTCGTCAACAACGGACGGATCGGCCAGGGTCGAGGTGTCGCCGAGGTCGCTAACGTCGCCGGCGGCCACTTTCTTGAGGATCCGGCGCATGATCTTACCGCTCCGGGTCTTGGGCAGACCGTCGGCCCACTGGATTTTCTCCGGGGTGGCGATGGGTCCGATCAGGGTCCGGACATGGGCGACCAGTTCCTTCTTCAGCTCGTCGCTCTTCGCGATGCCGCTCTTCAGGGTGACATAGGCGTAAATGGACTGCCCCTTCACCTCGTGGGGATAACCGACTACCGCCGCCTCGGCAACCTTCGCATGGGCGACCAAGGCGCTTTCGACTTCCGCCGTACCCATCCTGTGACCGGAGACGTTGATGACGTCGTCGATACGACCGGTAATCTGATAGTAACCGTCTTTGTCTCTCCGGCAGCCGTCGCCGGTGACATAGTAACCGGGGAACTGCTCGAAGTAGGTCTCCTGGAAGCGCTTGGGATCGCCATAGACGCCCCGCATGATGCCGGGCCAGGGAACCTTGATGCACAGGGCCCCGGAGGCTACCGTTTCCGTGAACTCCTTGCCTTCGTCGTCCACGAGGACCGGCCAGACGCCCATGAAGGGCAGGGTGGCCATGCCGGGTTTGATGTCAATGGCCCCGGGGAGCGGCGTAATCAGAATGCCGCCCGTCTCGGTCTGCCACCACGTATCGACGATGGGGCATTCGCCGCGGCCGATGACGTTGTAGTACCATTTCCAGGCTTCGGGGTTGATGGGTTCGCCGACGGTGCCGAGGATTCGCAGCGAAGAGATGTCGGCCTTCTTGGTCCATGCATCGCCTTCCTTGGCGATGGCGCGGATGGCCGTGGGGGCCGTATAGAAGATATTGACCTTATACTTTTCCACGATCTTCCAGAAGCGGCTCATATCAGGATAGTTGGGAACGCCTTCGAACATGACGGAGGTGGCGCCGTTGCACAGCGGACCATAGACGATGTAGGAATGTCCCGTGACCCAGCCGATGTCGGCGGTGCACCAGTAGACGTCTTCCTCATGGTAATCGAAGATCATCTTGTGGGTGTAGGCCACGAAGGTGAGATAACCGCCGGTGGTGTGGATGACGCCCTTGGGCTTACCCGTCGAACCGGAGGTGTAAAGGATGAAGAGGGGATCTTCCGCATCCATCCATTCGGGGGGACAATCGGCCGATGCCTTAGCCATTGCCTCATCCCACCAGACGTCGCGGCCGGCAGTCATGTTGCACTTGATCTTGTCACCCACGCGCTTCACCACGACGATCTTCTCTACGGAGGGGCTATCGGCGACGGCGGCGTCGGCGCCATCCTTCTGGGGAATGGCCTTGGCCCCCCGGAAGGTCCCGTCGCAGGTGACCAGCACCTTGCTCGTCGAGTCCTGAAGTCTGTCTCTCAGGGAGTCGGAGCTAAATCCACCAAAGACGATGCTGTGGATGGCGCCGATGCGGGTACAGGCCAGCATGCTGATGGCGAGCTCGGGAATCATGGGGAGGTACAGGCAGACACGGTCGCCCTTCTTGACTCCCAGTCCCTTGAGGACATTGGCGAATTTGCAGACTTCCTCATACATCTGCTGATAGGTCAGAGCCCTTTGTTCACCGGGTTCGTTGCCTTCCCACTGGATGGCGACTTTATTGGCCCGGGTCTTGAGGTTCTTGTCGAGGCAGTTGTAAGAAACGTTCAGTTTCCCGCCCTCGAAGAACTTTACATAGATTTCGCCCTTCTTGATATCGAAGTTGTAGTCCATAACCTTGTCGAAGGGCTTGAACCATTCCACATACTCCTTGCCGATCTCTGACCAGAAGCCGTTCGGGTCTTCTATGGATCGCTTCCAGAGCTTGTCGTAGGCTTCCCTGCCGCTGATAAAGGCCATTTTCTTGATCTTCTCCGGTACCGGATATACCTCTTTTAACTGAACCTTCTCTTCTGCCATACTGTTTTATTACCTCCCTAATTATTTGGATGATCTTGTCAGGATACTCTTTCGGGCGCCCCGGTCATAACTGGCCGCTCCCCGGACAACCATATTCACGAGGCGTCCGATTCATAAAAAACAGCGACTACCAATTGGCCTGTCCGACGGGGCAAGATCCCTACTTTACGGTGTTGACAAGGTAAACGTCGAGGTGACCATGAGGTCCCGACTTGACGCGACTTGCAGTATATCAAGATGTCTCTCATGTCAAGAGATATTTTGACATTTTGGCTGTTTCGCCACCCCAGAGCCGGGCCTTGCATATTGTGTCAAAATGGCAACTGTTTTTTTGATGTGTGTTGATATCGACGCACATGGATGTCTCAACAGGGATAGTATGGATTCCCGCCCGTGGGGTAATGACGACGTAAAGTGTGTCGATACCGGCGGCACGCCACATAAGGATTATCGCCGGCGTGGGAACGACGACATTAAAGGATTTTACGAGACTTCATGGGGCATACAAATTGCTTTAACAAAATCTCATCGACAAATTTGTCGAATTTTCATCAGGAGCGGCAATTTTTGTCGAAAATGTCTTGACATCCCCGGTTGGGGATGTTAGGGTCCCGAAAACTGAAAAGGAGAGGAGGGAGGCCCGGCAAGTCAAATTAGATTGAAATCAAGTAGTTAGCGGCAAGGGAACCTCCTTTGGGAATGCCCGTTCCCGGAGGAGAAAATGAGGCTTCAACAAAATCAACTCTCTTAGGAGGAGAAAATGAAGAAATTTTGGGTAATTTTACTGTCCCTCGGTCTGCTCATGGCCTTCGCCATGCCCGCCGCGGCAGTAGATGTAAAGTTCAGCGGTTCGTACTATGCGCAGGGCTGGTACGTGGATAACCCCTCGGGGTTGGACAGGTCTGAAACGCCAGGCGCCGCTTCCTGGCTCAACAATAACAAGCGCAGCGCCAATGCCTTCTATTCCCAGCAGTTCCGCCTGACGACGGAATTTCAGGTTGTCGAAGGCCTGAAACTCGTCACCCGTTTTGACGCCTTGGAGAAAAGGTGGGGCGATCAGTCCTGGGCCGGCGCTGTTGGTGAGACCCAGAGCCGTGTGAATGGGCAGAACGGTACCGCCGCAGCGGGTACAAAGATCCAGGAAAACCTCGAATTTGAACGGGCCTATCTGGATTTCAACGTTCCTTTCGGTAAATTCCAGGTCGGTTACATGCAGTTCCTCATGTGGGGTACCGACTTCCTGAACACCCCCCTTTCCGCCGGTGGCATCCGTTACTACTTTACTCAGGGTCCCTGGATGGCAGTCGCCGCGGTTGAAAAGCGGGCTGAATACCTGGGGATTGCCGGTGGAAAAGATGGCGCTTCCAGGACTGTTAGTGCTAATGGTGGTTCCGGTAACATCGGCGAGGGCAACGACGCCGACAAGGATGTTTACGACCTCGGCTTTACCTACAAGCTCGGCGCCGGTGAGGCGGGTCTTCTCTACCAGTACGTTCGTAGCTCCCAGTTCAAGACCCAGTTCACTAACGGTTATCTGACCCAGATCAGCGGCCTTTTCCCGTACGCAAAACTGACCTTCGGCAACTTCTTTATCGAAGGCGAAGCTGCTTATGGATTTGGCAATACCCGATCTTATGAGAACAATGGCCAGCTAACAAACTCTAAAGTCGCTGACGCCCAAAACCCCAAAACGGGTCAGGATGTCGGCATCATCTCCATGAACCTGTTCCTTCACGCCAAGTATAATCTCAAACCCGCCTATGTCGGTGCACAGTTCGTCTACATGAGCGGCGACGACAACCAGAACAGCGACAAGATGACCGGCGGCCTCGGCGCGATGCTCACGGCAAACTACGGCTTCAACCGCGCCCTGATCCTCTGGAACGCCGACTACCACGACTGTATGGGCGCCATGTACGGAAACGTCGGCTCCGCCGTAAACCCCAGATCCGGAACGAGCTATGCGGTCAACCAGTTCATGGATAACGTCTGGTTCTATCAGCTTTATGTCGGGTTCGTACCCACGCCCAAGATGGACATCAAGTTGGCTTATTCGATCGCCTCTGCCGACAAGAAACCGAAGAGCGACGTGGGCACTACGGGCAGCGCCGGTTACTACACACCGACTGCCAATGTCAGAGAGTTCGTATCGGCCCAGTACGGTTCGGAACTTGACTTGACCGCTTCCTACAAGATCTATGACAACCTCACCTACATGATCGGTGCCGGTTACCTCTGGACAGGCGACTATTTCAAGGGCTATGATAATAGCGCCGTGGTTGCCAACAATTACCTCCTTTCGCACAGGCTGACCTTGAACTTCTAAGCATGTTCAAGTAACACAGCAGATCTAAGAGCCCCGGCGGGCAGTATCCCGCCGGGGTTTTTCTTTGAAAATATCATGTTGCCTCGCAAATATTCTTCGTGTATAATTACCGGCCAAAGTAGTTTTGAAGGAGATTTATGCCACTCTACGATTTTGAATGCAGTAAATGCCAATCCAAGTTTGAGGCCTTCCTGAAGATGAAGGAGGCCCCTGACGCCCTGACCTGCCCGGAATGCGGGGCCGATAAACCGCATAAGCTGGTGACGCCTTTCCAGACGAACTCCTGGTCGAGCTTCCTAGATACCATGGAGAAAAAGATCAATCCCCACAAATTCAAATAATTAGGAATAATAAGGGGACGGCAATTCAGAAAATCCACGGCAACCTGAACGGACTGGGGGCGGGACAGATAAAACGGATCGAACAGTTCTACCGGCGCCGCATCGCCCCTGACCTTATTCTGACCCAAGATCTGGCCCGTCAGCTCACCGAAGCATCAAGGAACATCAACCGCCAGCTCGGTCTCCTCCTCAGCCGCCGGGGGGAAGTGGCCTATGTCATCGTCGGCGATCACCAAGGGATCGTTATCCCCAACCTGGAGGGCTTCCGCTCCTCTTCCGTTCGCTTCAAGGGCCTCCGTCTCATCCATACCCATCTCCACGGTGAAAAGCTGACCGACGACGACCTCACGGACCTGGCCCTGCTGCGTCTTGATTTAATCTCCGCCGTGGAAGCCATGCCCGACGGACTTCCCGGCGTCGTTCACAGCGCCCATCTGGTCCCGGAAAATACGGACGGGAAATACTGGACCTTGCTCCCAGCCATTCGCCCCTCGGAGCTGGACTTTAACTTTACCTCTTTCATTGCCGCCCTGGAAGGGGAATTCACACGGAAACAGAAGACCCGCAAAGTCGAGGCGACGGAGCGGGGTATTTTGATTCGGGTAGAGACCAATCCCACGGGTGACGCCCACCTCTCGCTTACGGAACTGAAGGAACTGGCCCGTTCCAGCGGCGTCGCGGTCTTCGATACCATCACCCAGTACCGTAACGCCCTTGATCCCCGCTATGTCCTGGGAAAAGGGAAACTTGCCGATGTCCTGATCAGGGCCTTGCAGATGGGGGCAAATCTCCTCATCTTCGATCATGAACTAACCCCCGGGCAGGTGCGCTCCCTGGCCGATTTCACGGAGATGAAGATTGTCGACCGGACCCAGGTGATCCTGGACATCTTCGCCCAGCGAGCCCATAGCCGGGAAGGGAAGATTCAGGTCGAACTGGCCCAGTTGAAATACCTTCTCCCGAGGCTCGCGGTGAAACATACGGCCATGTCCCGTCTCACCGGCGGCATCGGCGCCCGGGGACCGGGGGAGACAAAGCTTGAAATCAACCGGCGCCGCGTCCGGGACCGGATCAAACTCCTCGAACAGGATCTCCTGGAAATTGAAAAGGCGCGAGGGCAGCGGCGGGTCAAGCGGGAGAAGGCGGGATTGCCGGTAATCTCCAT
>JAPLJZ010000160.1 GCA_026388335.1 Deltaproteobacteria bacterium | reverse complement strand
CACACGTTTCTTTACTGGAGCTTCCACAATCCCCCTGTTTTCATCAAGCAAAACCGTAATCCGGTCGCCTTTGACGATATTGGGCCCCTCACGCATCACGGCGTTGCCGGACACGATGATCTTCTGATCATCCTGATAATAGACCCCTTCATCACCGGTTACGATCTTTTTGAGCTGGGTGATCCGCACCGGTCCCTTGGCCTCAATGCGATCAAGATCCCCCCCCTGGCCGACGTTTGCCGTTGTCGATTCCTTAGCTTCATTAGGATCCTTTTTATAATACACGAGGAGCTTATCGGCTCGGATTACCTTATCGCCCTGGACGGCGACGGCATTTCCCGAAAATACGATCAAACGCTCATCGTTGAAAGCCTCGAGGGTATCAGAGGTAATATGGACGGGCTCTTTGGAAGCGGACTGCTTGGGAGCGGCCTTTTTGGAGCCGGACGGTTTGGATGCAGACTGTTTGGGACTGCTTGGGAGCGGCCTTTTTGGAGCCGGACGGTTTGGATGCAGACTGTTTGGGATTGGCCTGCATGGGAACAGGCTGACTGGGAGCGGCCTGTGCGGGCACAGGCTGTGTAGGGGCAGGCTGTGTAGGGGCAGACTGAATGGGGGCAGGCTCGGGCTCCTTCGCCACCGTCTGAAATACGAATAGCCCGGCCATGCAGACAGCCAGTAAAATGATCCCTAATGTAGTACGATAGATTTTCATCATGGGTCTTCCTATTTCTTTGCTTTGATTATTGCGTTCACGTGGGACATGATCAGGACATGCCGTTTGTTGATATCAATCCGCATACCCTTTCCCTTAAGTCGCGTTGTGTCATTATCCAGCGTCACATCCGAATCTGTGGACAGTATTTTGTCCCGGTCGGAATAACGGAGAACGTCCATCGTTATCCGATCCCCCTTGTCAGAGATAATCACCACATCTCCTGTTACATCCAGGTCTTTTGTCACCGTCCAGAAACGTCCTTTTTCCCCGGTCATGATAAATGTCCGTCCATCGGACGGGTTCATTTTTACGATCACCTGATCGAACAGCGCGAGATTCTCCTTCCGGACAAAAGTAACTGTTTTTGCTCTTATTTCCCACTTTGAACCATCTGCGGATACGTCCGTATAAAGAACGTCGCGTACCTGCATATCTACATGATCCGGCAATACCTTGAGAATCTTTTTACCAGCTTCTTTTCCCTGTTCCCAGAGGAAGAGCAATATGGCGAAAACCGCAACAAGGATCAGTGCCACGGTTACGAGGACAGGCTTTTTCATTTCAGGAGAAATACCTCTCCATTAGGCGTTCCCATTTGCCCTGTCCCTTGAGGAGCAGATCGCAGACCTCCCTGACGGCCCCCCGGCCGCCATCTCTCCGGGTCACATAGTCGGCAACCCGTTTCGCCTCATCGACGGCGTCATTGACTGCCACCGCAAAACCGACCCTCTTCAAGAGGGGGATATCCACAATGTCGTCGCCCATATACGCCGCTTCCCGGGCCGTAAGTTTCCTTCTTTCCAGGACTTCTTCGTACACCTGCACCTTATCCCATATTAACTGATGAACTTCCTGAATCCCCAGATCTCTGGCGCGGTGTTCAACAACCGTTGATTTCCGACCCGTGATCCAGATCACGTCGATACCGCAGCGTACCAGGACCTTCAAACCATGTCCATCCTTCACATCGAAAAATTTGCTTTCCTGGCCCAAATCATTCATCACAATCCGACCATCGGTCAAGACGCCGTCCACATCCAGGATAAGCAGACGAATCGGCTGGATTTTATCGATCAGGTTTGCGGGTATTTGATTGGTCATAATTCTCCACTTGTCTTCACTAAGCGATCAATTTTCGTCAGCACCTTCAGGATCTTCTCAAGATCCGCCATTCGCAAGGAGTTGGGGCCGTCGCAAAGGGCGGCTTCGGGATGAGGATGAACCTCGAAAAAAAGGCCGTCCACTCCCGTGGCCACAGCAGCCCTCGCCAGGAAGGGAATCATCTCCCGCTGCCCACCGGAGGCCGTTCCCATGCCTCCCGGCAACTGCACGCTATGGGTAGCGTCAAAAATGACCGGGTATCCAAAGATCCTCATGATCGGTATCGCCCTCATGTCCGCTACCAGGTTGTTGTATCCGAATGAGGCGCCTCGCTCAGTGATCATGAGGCCTTCCATGCCTGCCGCCTCGATTTTTTCGATGATGTTTTTCACATCCCAAGGTGCAAGAAACTGTCCCTTCTTGATATTGATAACCTTGGCCTTCTTAGCCATTTCCATGATAAAGTCCGTCTGTCGGCAGAGGAAAGCAGGAACCTGCATCACATCGAGGACCTCCGCCGCGCGCTCAATCTCCTCGAAACGATGAACATCGGACAGGATACAGACCTGAAAATCCCTTTTGATCCTTTCGAGGATTTCCAGTCCCCGGATCGCTCCCGGACCCCGGTAACCCATCAGGGAGGTCCGGTTGGCCTTATCATAAGAGGCCTTGAAGATGAAGGGGATATTCAGACGGTCGGTCAGTTCCTTAAGGAATCCGGCAATATCCCGTGTCTTATTCTCTTCCTCGATCACACAGGGACCGGCAATGAGCGTGAAGGGATTGTTCCCGCCGATTACCGCCTTACCTACCTGGATGTTTTTCATCTGTTCCCTTCCATTTTTCTTTTCAAGCAATTACGAATCCGCCCGATGCTCATTTTGCATGATCTTGATCTTCAGGGCGGGAATTCTTCTGGCCGCCCTGGTCGATTCGGGATTGAGTTCATATGCCTTTTGATAGGCGTTGAGGGCCTCCTGGGGCAGCCCCTTCTTTTCATAGGCCTCCCCGAGACCCGAATAAACGGCGTCGTCTTCGGCGTCATATCGCAAGGACAGCCTGTACATTTCAATCGCCTTGTCCACATCACCTTTAGCGCCGTAGGCCCGGCCCAGAGTGGCATAAGGCGCCGCCTTCTTCTTGGTGGAGGACAAAAGCTTTTTTGATACTCTGATCGCGTCGTTGTATCTTTTTTCGCGCATATAGGATTCAGCCAGATTATTCAATACATTCTCGTTAGGATGGGTCGCCGCATACTTTTCATAATATGCCGTGGCTTCCTTCCTCTTTCCCAGCTTAGTGTAGGTTAAGGCAAGGTTATAGTAAATCTGCGGGTCTCGAGAACCGGCCTTCAGGGCTTTTTCATATTTTTCTGCGGACGTTTTATAAACCTTTATCTCCCCGTAAGCAAAACCAAGGTTTGCATATACGGAAGCCTTATTCTTGCTCTTTGGCAGGGCTTTTTCGTAGAATTTGATTGCCTGATCGTAATTCTTGTTTTTCATCTCCATATCGGCAAGCCTCATGGCCGCATCGGCGTCATCAGGATTGATCTCAAGAACCTTGCGATAGTGTGTGGCCGCTTGCTGAGTCTTTCCGGATTTCTCCAGCGCCGCCGCGAGGTTGAACTGAATAACCGGATCTTTCGGATGCAAGTTCAGCGCCTTCCGGTACTGTTCCATTTCCTGGGCAGGAACGCCCTTATTGCCATAAGCCAGGCCCATATTGGCGTAAGCCATCGCATTACGGGGCTGCCTCTTCAGCATTTCCTTGTACCATTTAATCGCCTCGTCCTGCTTACCTGCCTTAAGATTGGCATTGGCTAGGGCAAGGACGATTTCATCGCCGGCGGGATTTTTATTCAGGGCAATCTGATACTCCGCGATGGCTTCTTGCTTTTTATTTGTCGCCTCGTAGATCTGACCCAGTTTGAAATGAACATTGCCGTCCTCCGGATTTATCTGCAGCGCCTGCTGATAAGCAGCCACTGCTTTAGACCAGGCGCCCATGGCCGCGTAGGTGAGGCCCAGGCTTGCATACACAGTTGGATCATTGGGTTGTATTATGAGCAACCGCCGATAAACCCCGACCGCTTGTTCATAATTCTTCTGGCTTTGATAACAGCGGGCTAATTCCTTCAAGGCCGCCGCATCGTCAGGCTTCAACTTCAATATCGTCTGATATTCTTCGACGGCCTCACGAATCATGCCCAGGCGATAATAAATACCCGCCAAAACTTTTCTGATCCCCGTGTCTCCCGGATTTGTGGCTATGGCCCGTTTCAGATAATCAATTTGCTGCCTTTCACTGTGCGATCCCTGGGCATACCGCAGCCAGTCTTGAGGCATAATGGTTACCTTCAGAGGAATTGTCCCGATTTCCCTCTCCAGATAACGGACATGAATGCGATAATCCCCGCCGACAGGTTCGGCGTCTGCCCTGCGGCCCTGTTTCATGACCCTGTCGACAAATTCGACCCCCTTCATGAGGACCTGGAAATCATTGCGCCTTCCTGTTCCATCAACATCCACGGTAATTGCCTTTCCGCGCAGATCATCTGACGTCACACCGGTAATGATGAATTCATCCTTGTAGGTAACCTCGAAATAATCCCGGGGAGTAAGGCGATATACTTTCCCGTTTTTTTCAATATCCAGGTAATAAAATTGCGGCTGCGTACCGAGAATCGTAAAAGCAACCAAGTTTTTCGCCCTCGTAAAACCGGAAGAAAGGGAGCTGAAACGCTGTGGAAAAATGGTTGCCAATCCCCACACCAGGCCTGTCAGAACCACCAGGAGTCCGGCCAGGGCGGACAAGGCAAGGGCCCAGCGCTTATATCTTCCATAATCGGCAGGTTTTTTCCTTTTGCGAATAAAGTCTGTTTCCATTATCTCAACTTCTCAACTTCTCGGATGATATTGTTTATGAACGGCCTTCAGTCTTTCTCTGGTCACATGGGTGTAAATCTGGGTCGTCGAGATGTCGGCGTGACCCAGCATGACCTGTACCGCTCTCAAATCAGCCCCCCCCTCCAGGAGATG
>JAPLJZ010000057.1 GCA_026388335.1 Deltaproteobacteria bacterium | reverse complement strand
TTTACGATTAACCATATTTCCGCAGTAGTAATTCCGCTTATCGGAGGAACCTTATGGTTGATAAACTGGCGGCTACCCTTTATCATCGGCGCCTGCCTTACTGTCGTTTCGCTATACTTTACACAAAAGATTAAAACGCATCAGCATTGACAGGAAATTCTCTTGTGTGTCATTATATTCGTATCATTCATATTATCAGCTCATCCAAGAAAAACCATTCGGCATCGGGATCCAAGGAAATTCCTTTTATCTTCTCCCCGATATCATGCCACATGCCCTCACTGATAAGCTCATAACTGTGGCCCCAGAAGAAAAAAACACCATTCGTGAGTTTTAGCCGATCATACTTGTCCCAGAAATCATGATCCAGGAAATGGCAACTTGGATGAAACTCAAAAGGGTCAGCAGGGAGTAAATCTTCATGATGCTGATTTCCTCTTGCCCATTTATAACCTGATGAGCGGACTATTTTTTTTATGGAATCGTTGTAGGCGTTGAAAGGGTAACAGAATCCAAGGACTGGTTTATGAAAAACATCTTCCAAAATCTGCTTGCTTGCTTTTATTTCCCATTGAAGCTGGTCATACGGAATATCGGTTAAGCAGGGATGAGTCATGGAATGGCTGCAAATCTCGAAACCTTCATAGACATGATAAAGTTCGTGGATGCTTAAGCGCCATACTTCACTGTTTTCATGTCTCCACCCAAATGATCTGGTATCATGATGCAGACCCGGATTTAGACAAAAGGTAGCTTTGGCTTGATGGCGGCGGAATATTTCTATTAACCGAATATCCGATACAAGACCATCATCCCAGGATTGAACAACTTTCACCATATCCAATTCCCGTGATTTAAATCCCTTGATAAGATGAGGATATTAAGCTGTTGGCGCGCCTTTGCGACAGGGCTATATTAACCTTTTCCCTGCCCACATTTTCCTTGGCAAACTTCCTCGTCTGGTCTTCTAATAGAGTAAAATCGCTTTTTATTCAATAAATTATATTATGTGGTGGTCATGTCAGTTGACAGATGACAGAAAAAAAGGCAGGGTCTCAGCCTGCCTTTTTTGGCTTCCCGTAGTTAAACAGCCAAAGCTGCTTTTAAACGGGTGATGAGGTCTTTCATGAATGTTTCCCTCTGCTTCAGCGCTCGTCGGAATTCGCGGTCATCCGTATTGACGACCTCGATTCGCAGAGACGGGTAGTATCTTTCCAGGATCTCCAGAAGTTGTTTCTCTTCTTCGCGGGTCAGTTCAAGTGTTGACATGGTTTACCTCCTTTCCTGATATACACTGTGAAGGCCACGCCACAACTTATTTCATAAGCCTCTCCTTCGTATCGCCGACTGGGTAAACCGGGAAGATCTCGAAGTACAATACATCGATCCAGGCCGCCCGGGCGGCGATGAGGCCTTTGGCGTCTGATTTTACAACATAGATCGTCCGGCATCCCTGTAGGTCGTAAAACTCAGAGATGACTTGTACATCTTCCGGCCATTCCCATGTTGCCCTTCTGGTTCTCACTTCTCTTTCGTCTTTAGGGTCCCAAGTACAGATCATCATGAAATACATCATGCTCACCTCCTTGCGGGTTTTAAGGATTTGACTTACCCCGGCCGCAATGATCATTTTAACCTCCAGAGGATCGAGGCCCCCCGGAGGCTTTATATGGGCACTTTGCGAGGATGTTCCAGCATATCTCAGCTTTGCGTATCAGGTTAAGGGTTGGTTGATTTGGTTTACCGGTCGACGGCCGATGAGAGCACGGTATTTGAACATAATATAGGACAGCTTCACGACGATGTCAACTAATCGACTCAGCACTAATCGACTTAAATCGGAGATTTCTATTTATTGACAATACCAATTGAGGCGAAGGTAACGTAAAGGATTTGACAGGCCCTGCGTTGATCGTATAATGTCCCTATGGTCTCCCTTGATTACTATCATCATTACCCCGCCCAGTACGAAGAATGGCTCACGGCAGGTCAGGAGCGGGTCTTTCTCCGCCCCGTCAAGCCGACCGACGGCCCTCTGATTCTCGATATTTTCAGCAAACTGTCGCCGCAGTCTATATTCTATCGATTTCTTAGCCACATGGAGAAGTTAAGACCGGAGCAGGTGTATCATCTTGTCCACATCGATTATGTCACGGAGTTCGCTCTGGCGTCGGTAATCGAAGAGGGAGGAGAGGAGCGAATCGTTGGCGTATGCCGGGCGATTGCCGCATCGGACCAGAGCCGGGCGGAGCTGACGATTGTCCTTCGCGACGATTGGCAGGGCAGGGGAATCGGCAAGGTCATGGTGAAAAAGGTCGTGATGGTGATGTATCGACACGGCATCTCCCGGATCGAAATCCTGCTTGATTCCCGGAACGATAAGATGAAAAAGCTTTTCATGTCCCTTGGTTATCCCTATATCTACGAAGAATCCATCCTGGATATCTGCGACCGGATGGAGATCGAAATATGGCCGGAAAAGGAAGGTATTATATGGCAATAAATATTATCGACGCCCACATGCATTGCGGTATTCAGAATGTGGATCAGCCCCTCAACATGATCAAAGGCTATCTCGACCAGGGAGGGATTGAAGGCGCCTGCTTATACGCCCCCGTGGAAGACATTTACGACCGCTACAACTATCACTTTCAGGACAGCACCCCCTGGGTCGCCTGCCGGCAGCGGGCGAACCGGTACCTCCTCGATATTCAGCATGCCGAAGAAAATATTTTTGCCTACTATTTTGTTTGGAACGATTTTCGGAAAGAGGAACTGAAAAAGGGATACCGGGGGGTTAAGTGGCATCGCCACGATTCAGAGCCGGAGTACCATTATGACGATCCGCGCTGCGAATCATTTCTGAAGGAGATTTACCGGCTGCAACTGCCCATTGTCCTCGAGGAGTCGTATGGTAACACCCTGTCCCTGATTCAGAGAATCGACGGGCAGACCCCGGTGATTATTCCTCACCTTGGTGGCTTAAATGGCGGCTTTTACGCCCTCTTTCATTCCGGGGTATGGGAGAAGGATAATGTCTACGCCGATACTGCGCTGGCCACAAGCCGGGAGATGACCATGTTCCTCAATAAATACGGTGTTGACAAGCTGATTTTTGGGAGTGATTTTCCCTTCGGCATTCCCTACAGCGAGCTGCGCAAGGTTCGGGACCTGAACCTGCCCGTCGAGGACTTCGAAAAGGTCGTCAGCGGTAATATAATAAAGCTGATTAAGCCTCTTTCCCTTTCATGACTCGCCGCTCTCAAGATTGGCGTAATGATGGTGCGCACGGTCAATGAGGGCGATGAAGCTGTCGGGATTTTTCTTTGCTGCTTCATATTCCTCCAGCGAAACGAGTTCCTTATACTCGGAATAGAAGTCGTCGATCATGTCGTCTAACTCCGCCAGGGCGACGACAGCGGCGGCGGTATCGCTCCCCGCCAGGGAACTGAGGGTAAAGCAGGCGCAGATACGGGTGAAAGCCAGGGATTCCAGTTTGTTCACGTTGCAACCTCTCGGACCAAGTTATCAAATTATATGACGAACTACAGGATTGCGGCCAAACAGCGGCAAACGAAAAGGGGGTTAACCCATGCCTGAGCTAACCCCCCGCGCTTATTAATGGTGCCGAAGGCCGGACTTGAACCGGCACGAGCATAGCCCACTACCCCCTCAATGTAAAAATGAGGGAAAATGGGGACTTCCAAGGATATAAGGGGATAGATCATTTCGGTTGTGAATATAACTATATCCGTGAAAAGTCAAGCATGGGAGACAGAGGGAAACGGGGGGGTATTTTCTGCAATGTGTTGACCAAGTGTTGACCCAGTTATTAACAGACGATGAAAGAAATCTCAACAAAAGGCCCCTCGTAAGAGGGGTCTTTCATCAAGTACAGTTCACTTCCTTTTCATTGTATCCAAAACCGTCTTTTCTTTTGCATCCATGTTCATTGTCCCCCCTGGTCAACGCTTTATTCCTTCGACTTATTCACCGCTCCCTTCAACTCTTTCCCAACCTTGAAAAAAGGCAGTTTCTTGGGTTTCACGCCAATGTTTTTACCGGTCATGGGGTTCCTTCCCGCATACGCCTTGTATTCCCTCACAGAAAAACTTCCGAATCCCCTGATTTCAATTCTGTCTCCCTTTACCAGCGAATCCTTAAATCCTCCGAGGATTTGATTGATGATGTCTGTTGCTTGTTTATCGGTCAGCTTTTCTTTATTGGCCAGAGCTGCGATAAGGTCTGATTTGTTCATAGTGCTTTCTCCAGTAACGTTTAGATTGACAAGTCATTGATTGACATAAGATAGAATGCCCGGGTGGTAACCAAATTACTTGGTTCTCAATATCAAGGACCGCTCTTTAATGTCAAATGTTGATTACTTCAGAGTGTCCAGTATTGTGCGCGCTTTGGGGCTTGTGCCGGCCTGCTACGATCGGATTAGCAAACCGTTGATAAAAAAATACGTTGGACTTTCATGTATTTTGAGTATGACCATTTGTAGCATTGAATTTTTGAAGGGTGATTTTTTTGGGTGGCGATGTTTACGTGTAACTTCCTCCTGAAAGCGTTAGATTGAATAATCTCATTTCTATAGTAGAGTTCAAACGAAAATCGTGATAGTAAATCCTGAAATATGAAAAACAGTTGAAAAGTTCCATCCTGTATAACAATGCTGGAGGGAAATATGGATTAGCTGTTAAATACCCGTTTCTTACAAAGAGCGGGGTTTTTTGTTGCAGATGACGAGGTGATGGAGGGGTTCTATACTGATCCATATAAACATTGTAGCCAGACATACGATAGTATGAAGTGCAAGATTGACATAACTACGGACACAGATCTCGCTGCTTGGGTTTCCCGGGAAGCGTTTATGGCTAACGTGGATTCGAATGACTTGGCATGTCGCGAGTCTGAAGCGATATCCGACTGGTACCATCCGGATTGGTTTTGGCGCGACGACAACGGTGGATTATATTTCATACCGCCAGCATTCGAGTTCAGAGGCGGGTGTTTGCGCGGTATTAGTGGTCGCCATCGGGCGGTACTCCTTTTTAGACACTTGGACTTAATACCAATGCTTCTGGTGCTGCCTGAGAGATGGCCAAAGGAAAAACTTGCCGAAATCATGCAGCGTGAGATCGGAGAGAGCGAGACTGTGGAACTTCCAAATCTTCCGGTGAATACGGCGATTCAAGAAACGGGCGAACAAGGCGTTCCACCAGACTCGCTGGAGTTCGCCGGTGAACTTTTTCGCTAGCGCAAATAGCAGGAGAAATCGTATGGGTATTTTTGACAGATTCAAAGATAGCAAGTACCGGCTTATTGGTGAATATTTAGCATCCTGTGCTTTTTCTATGTGTACGCATGACCAAATCAAGGCACTACAATCGGATTGCCAGTTTTCAGATTCTGAAAAGAATCGATTTAAATTTGATTTTTTTATCGCAAATCTAGTTGTTGCCACGTACACTGTCAACTTTGTTTTTTTGCAAGATCAAGATAAAGCAAAAAAAATTATTGATCCAATGTTTTCAAGGGTTGATAGTTACCTTAAAAAAATAGTCCCAGGCAGCATTAGAATAGGTGATTTTATCACTAATGATGATGAATGGCGCTTTTTGAGAGACAATCATCAGGTAAGCAATCCAGACATGGGAACTAATTGCGAAACCTTGTTTGACTTAATTGGCGAATATAGAATGCAGAGATATATTGAAGCATTAATTGAAGGATTCAAACGTTATCTAGACAAAAAAGATATTGCTTTATTAGGGCCTATGTCATTGTTAGTTCAACTATTTGTGCAAAATTTTCCTTCAAGTAAAAAAGATCACCTTATCGTAACATTGTGTCTTTTTTTGCTAATACCTTTCGGGAGCATGATGGAATATTGCCAAAATAATATATAGGAATGTGATAGAAATATGGTTCATCTCAACGTAGAGTACCAGCCCATTAAGAAGGCAAACGAAAATGCTCAGGAAAGTCTGGAATAAATTTCATACTGGAGTTTTCGTAGACGCATGCAAATACGGAGATGCACCACAAGTTCTTATGACGCTTGAGAAGGAGCCTGAACTTGCATATCTCAAAGACAAGAAAGGGAACTCCGCCCTAATTCACGCAGTCGCAAATGGTCATGAGAGAATTGCCAGCGTCCTGCTCCACATAACAAAACAGCCTGATGATGTGGAGCCAGAAAAAGGTTTTACCCCCCTACTTCTTGCTGCGACCGACGGACACACTGCGATGGTCCGCCTTCTGCTCGAACACGGGGCAAATCCTAATATGAAGAACTTTGATGGCGTGACTGCTTTGCATAATGCGGTCTTTGAGAAACAGATAGACATTGTGAAACTACTGCTCGAATATGGTGCTGATCCTACAATTAAAGACCGTTTTGGAAACACCCCAATCGATTTGGCTCAAAGAGAGCCTGGTACGGGACTGCTCGATTGCTTTAAAGACCATGATGTAGGAAGGGAGGGGAATTATGCTGTTCAAACCCAAGTGGTATAGTATGCTTCCTGAGCACCTTAAATCCAAGAATGAAAGGATAATTGAAAGCATAGAAAGCCTTCGTAAGAAATATGAACTTCCTCATGAAATGATATATGTGGGCGTTGCAGCGACACCTTGGGCAGTTAGAATGGCCCAAGAAGATTGTTTAAGACAATATAGGAGCCAGATGCCTAATGCTTCCGAAAAAGAACTTTGGGAGAATGTCCTACTCTCAAGAATGCTCATTAAGAAAGCAGCGGGCGACATCCCTGTGGGACCTTGGATACACCCTTTATCAGGAGAAGAAATTCTTTCTATGATTGACAATCGTGGTGCCATTTGTGCCAATTTTAAGACGTGGGGTGACGTCGTTGAGTATATCGTTTCTATAGAAAGAGATGAAGGAACATACTTAGATCCATCAGGTATATTGAATGAATTAAATGTTTTATTAGAATCTGAGACAGAGCAATCAATCAACGATGAAAAATGGTCTGAGACTATTGATGATATTGATAAGGTACCAAGTCGTTATTTTCTGGAATCACATTTCGCTGATACCGGCATCCCAATGGAGTTCACCAGCCCGATTCTCAAGGCTAAGTTTGTCCTCATCCCCGCCGGGACGTTCATGATGGGGTCACCATCCGACGAATCCGACAGGGACAATGAAGAGACCCTGCACGAGGTGACGATCAGCCGGTCTTTTTACATGCAGACGACGGAGGTGACCCAAGGGCAATGGAAAAAGGTAATGGGGAGCAACCCATCGGAGTTTATCAATTGCGGCGACGACTGCCCTGTGGAGCAGGTTTCCTGGAATGTCGTCCAGGACTTTATTGGAAGGCTAAACCGGCAGGAAGGGACGGACAAATATCGCCTGCCTACAGAGGCCGAATGGGAATATGCTTGCCGGGCTGGAAGTACAACGGCGTATTATTTCGGTAACGATCCCAGCAGTCTTGGTGAATATGCCTGGTATATAGAAAATTCAGGATACAATACTCGTCCCGTAGGACAGAAGAAGCCAAACATCTGGGGGTTGTATGACATGTATGGTAATGTCTTTGAGTGGGTAAATGACTGGTATGGAGAATATCCATCTGGTTCCGTTACTGATCCTGAAGGTCTCTCATCGGGTTCACGCCGTGGGCATCGTGGCGGCTCATGGGGTGGCGATGTCATGGAATGCCGGTCGGCGTGTCGTTTCTGTGACGATCCAGACAACTGCGATGGCCTCTTGGGCTTTCGCCTCCTCAGGGAGTGAGGTCGGTCGTCAATAGTGGACACTAAACATTGCATGCCTTCAATGTTCAACAAACACCGAAAGGATTACGTATGGATGCAGCAACATGGATTATTGCCATTGCATCAATCGTCACTGCTGTAGCGACGGTCGCAATTTGGAGAAATGCTATGGCAAGCAACCGCCTGAGTGAAGAGATCAAGAAGGCCTCAGAGCAAACGCATGAAGAGTATAACAAATTGCTCATGTTTCTCACCACCGCAACACTGGTCAGCGGTAGGTTCGGCGATAACCCACAAGATTCAATAGACATTTTCAAAGAACGCCACCGGATGTTGAGGGACGCCCTAAAGGACGGCATCTAAATAAGTGATCCGCCTCTCTCTTTACCTCAATTCGGCCTACGCTTCATTCCGGGCCAACTCCAATTGGATTATGGCAGGAGTATATTTTCCTCCCATTGCCCATTTTCGTTTTTCTGGGCGAGCCAGTGTGGACTCGAACCACGGAGCGGATGGTTAACAATACTCTCAACATTACGAACGGCATTCATTGATTTTTTAGATTTGCATTTTCACGGATTTGTAGATGTTGTCAAGATTTGGTGAGAGTTATATTTTCTTAAGCCGTACGCATTCGCTTCAAATAAAAGTCTGCACATAGGTTGCTTTGGCTCGGTCAATGAATTCCGGTGGAAAGGCGCACAGGAATGACGGCTATTTTTTCATTCAAATTGTCCCTCCGCAACTTCCTCAATGATTGACTTTTTTCATTTTTATAGTAGGTTTATAACACAAATCGTGATTGCAAGCGCCTGAATTTGAAAAGGCAGTTGAGAAAGCCCTACACCGTGTAACCATGTCGGAGGGAAATATGGACTGGCTAACAAGAAACCCGTTTCCTACAAAAAGAGCGGGGTTATTTTGTTGAGACTGGAACAGTCATGGATAGTTTTATAGTGTTGATAAACATTCATCTATACAAAATTTTTATTCCGTGAGGGATATGAGATGGCATGGGATGAAGCCAGAAAAATCGCTGAACCTATCGTTGAGTCAATTAAAAAATTCGATGATTCATCATCAGCGCTTTCGAAAGAAATGATAGCGTTGTCAAAAAGAATATACTGGTTAACTTGGTTCATTGCTTTCTTAACAGTCGCCATTTTATTTCTCACGGCGTGGATGGGTTTATCATCTAAAGTGAGTCCTAACAGTTGCACTTCGGTTTCAACAAGCATAAAATCACAAGGCCCATCAACTCAACGTTAGGCATGAAATGACATAACCGAAGGAGGTCTCATGGCACAGGTAAACATGGAAATCGTTGAACCATATGAAAGACGAGGTAACGATGTAATCGTGTACATTAATAAAACCATAATCGAGGCTGGAATGCCTCCGAAGAGTGAATCTCTATATCTTCACCTGAAAAATCGTGCTAACGAATCCGATAGCGAAATTAGACGACTTGCCATGTCAAAAATCCGTGAACATCTCGAAAAGATGCCCGAGGAGATTTAACGGGACGCCTATTACGGGAAAAGAAAGAAACATGAGTCTGAGTGCGCAAGAAATGGCAAATCGTTGGCCTGACCTCTTCAATCTGACCGATACTAGCCAATAGTGAGGTGCTATTATTTTGTTGATTAAATAATCGCTTACGTTGCAGATGGGATGAAGAATGAAGCAGAATGAGAACGAGTCACCGCCCAACAGCGGTGCCGCACTTGCATTATGGTTCGCTGAGGGTGTACGCAGTGAACTATCGGCACTTGAGAAAGACGGGAAGGGTCAAAGCTACGAACTTCTCTCTGGCAAGCTCATTCAACGCATTGGCAATACAAAAGCCGTTTATCTTTTCATTATTGCAGACGGAACTCGGATTCCTGAAGATGCTACGGGCAAACTCAAAACTGGAAATGAAGAATACGCGGCCACGGTAATCAGTCAACAGGCTAACCGGATAGAAGTTTGCATTGAAGGCGTAACGTTACCGCCCGGCATACAACGAGCTATGCTCATCGTTGACGATACCGCGTTGCTTCATCGCCTCGCAGAGGTTCTCGAAGCACAATCAGCGGAGCCGTCTAAGATCGGTTCACTTGCGACCACTGTGTTTCACCCTCAGCACGCCAATGTGGGTTATGCCTCTTTACCAAACTCCACATCTTTTGTGGGTCTGTCAGAACAGCAGCGTCGAGTAATTGAGCAAGCATGTGGCTCATCAGTTACCTTCATATGGGGTCCACCCGGCACTGGCAAAACCTACACAATTGCCCACCTTGTCACGGCGCTCATTGAGGCCGGCGAGAGAGTTCTTGTCTCAAGTCATACACATGCCGCGGTTGACCAATCTCTCTACGAGGCTGTCAAATCTGAGAATGGAAAATGCGGCCCTCTCGCGGCTCATCCTATTGTGAGTGCTGGTAAAGTGCTACGTATTGGAGATACTTCTGATCCTAAGATACCCGATTCTGTAATACTTGACAAGGTAGTGGATACCAAAGCGCGCAACCTGTCTGCAATGATTGCTCAACTTGAAGAGAAAGCTAAGCCCCTTCTGGATAAGCATGCGAGCTGTCGTGCCCAGCTTGCCGAGTGGGACAAACTGTCTGAGCTATCTTCGCGGTTGGAATCCATACGGAGTACGACCAAACAACTGCAAGGAGGAATATCTCAGAACGAATCTGCGCAGACGGCGTTACAAAAAGAGCTTGAGGAACGGCGTGTAGAACACGAACGTGCAGAGCGCGCTTGGTTCAGCAGGGCAACGAAAGTTGAACGCGCAACGCGATTCCTTCGAGACACTGAGAGTCAGATGCAGGGCGCTGAAACCCGCCGCACGCAACTCGACAATGACCTCAACAGAGCCATTCAAGCTGCAAAAGAAACCGAATCGGGTTTTCATAGTCAGCAAAGAGCCTGCAACCAACTTCCAAGTAAATCATCTATCGAAACAAAGGTATCTGAACTTGCGCTACAACTCGATCCGCTTGAAAAGAAAATCCTTTCCCTCCAAGATGAAGTTACGCATTTGGAACAAAGAACCATTGCCGAGGCTCGGGCGATCTTTTGCACCCTTACAAAGTCGTACACGGGAAAGGAACTTGAAGGTCAGACCTTCAACGCCGTGATTGTAGATGAAATCTCAATGGCCCTGCCGCCGCTGATTTTCCTCGTGGCTGGTAGGGCCTCTTCTCGTGTAATCCTTGTGGGTGATTTCCTTCAACTTCCCCCAATCGTCCGAAGTGACAATAAGGTTAGCAATGCCCGTCTCGGTCAAGATACATTCCACCTTGCGGGAATAGAGAAAGGTCTGAAACCAGCAGAAAACTGTCGTGTTTTGACAAGGCTCAACAACCAACGAAGAATGGTGCCACAGATTGCTAACGTTGCACGTCACTTATTATACAATCAAGCCGGAGGAGGATTGGACGATCATCCTGACGTTACCTCCCGAACTATTCCTCGATGGTTGTTGGATTTTCTTGCTGATAACCCTCTCGTCATTGTTGATACGGCTGACTTCCATTGCTGGTCGGGAAAACAACCGGGTAGTCTAAGTCGGTTTAACTTCTATTCTGCTACCGTAGCCGTTGAAATAGCTGCGTTGGCTGCTGTTAATTATCCGAAGCCACAAGAAAATGAACCACCCCCAATTGGCATTGTCACACCCTTTGCTGCCCAAGGTCGCCTTCTTTCAAAGCTCATCAAAGATTTGGCTCTGCTAGAGTGGGTTGTCGCTGGCACTGTCCATACCTTCCAAGGCGGTCAACATGAGCTAATCATCTTTGACACTGTCTTAGACGAACCATATTGGGCGGCGCGCCTTTGCACCCCTAGCGATTCAGATGCCGTGAAGCGCGATCTGAATGTAGCTGTGACACGGGCAAAGAATAAACTTGTCGTTGTTGGTTCATCTGCATGGCTTAACAAGCACGCCAAACCAGCAAGCGGTCTTGGACAGCTTTGGGAATATCTAATAACCCATGCAGACTTAGTTTCGGCTGCTGAACTAGTCAAGACAGACAGATTTCGTCGCGTGTTTGACCATTTCGTATGTGAAACCGGATGGAGTGTCCCCCATATACAATCAAACTACGCGATTGAACATCTTGATGAAGAGTCGTTCTTTACTCGTTTCGCGACCGACCTCAACGCTGCATCCGAGTCAGTTTTTGCATTGGCCCCATATTTTGGTGAGTATCGTTGGCCAAGAATTGAACCGCTTTTTGCCGGTGCACTTTCACGGAGAGTCAAGGTAACAATCGTAATACCACCGATGGCGGAGGTTCAAAACAAATCGTATGTTGAAAAGGTCACTGCTCATCTTCGAAGCATCGGCGCTGTTGTAATAGCAGCAAGTGGCGTTCACGGCAAGGATGTCATCATAGACGAACAAATTGTTTACACCGGTAGCATGAACTGGTCAAGCAATCGCGGGCGATCCGAAGAAGTCCATCGTCTGGTGGCTCCTGACTATGCAAAGAATTGCCTGAATCTCATGCAAGCAAAATATATCCGCGAAGCCGCTGTACACGAGGATGGAACTGCTCGTACCTGTCCAGAGTGCGGTCACGCAATTCAAGTTGTTAATCAGCGCAGGCAGAATGGCATATGGGATCATCAATCAATGAAGGTTGGTTGCACGAACCCGAAATGTGAAGGCTATCTGCGAAACATTGATGAACGTCCGCCATTTAGAGAGCCTCCTGTGTGTCAAGTCGATCAGCGAACCAGATACCGCGTAGTTAGACGAGGAAGGGGCAGTATATGGCAATGTCCAAAGCATCCGAGAGACTGCAAGACTGAAAAAGTAGTGCCAGGTGATTGCGAATGGCATCCTGATGGAGCCCCTGCTAATGGAAGGGCGCAAAAAAAAGCGAGCAGCCAAGAGGTGCGCGACCGGAGTATGGATGGCCGATTCATTGCCTATGACAACGGGACGGTACTGGACACAAACACAAATCTGATATGGGCAGCAAGGGACAACGGGAGCAATATCAACTGGGCGAACGCCAAGTCCTATTGTGAGAATTATCGTGGAGGTGGTCACACGGACTGGCGGATGCCGACGCAGGATGAGTTGGCAGGGTTGTATGATGAGAGCAAATCCCGGCCAGCGGCATGCAACACAGCATATTCAATACATGTTGCTACTGAATTGATTGATATTACTTGTTTTGATTCCTGGGTCTCCGAAATGCGTGGTACCGACGCCGCTGGCTTCCGTTTCATCAATGGCGCGTGGTACTGGTTTCACCAGTCAGACACCCACGCTGGCTTCCGCGCACTTCCGGTGCGTTCCGGCAAATAGATTATTTGGTCATAAAGACAACAGATAAATGGTCATTGCATAGAGCCCTGAAAATTCTCGTGGGCCGTGGAGTTATGCAAAAACTATAGAATAACTTGTTGGGCGAGATGGTAATATGAAGCTATGTCTGTTCGGCGTGCTACACGCCAGCCCCATCTGTCGGAATCGTTACCGCTCAAGAATCGCGGACATGTTCTGCGATAATGGACCGCCCTCCTTTCTCGCGGTAGAAGCGGCGCCCCGCTTATTCCAAGCTGTCATTCTGCCACAACGTGACAGGTTCCACGAGCTGGCGATGGCTGATACCGAATTCAAAAGGTATGGGACCCCCTTTGTCGAGGCGCTCGCGACGTGTATCGGGTTTGAGGCTGATGCGCATGAGCACGTGTACACACCCGGAGAACCACATATTCTATGGCTGGATGGGCACCGCGACTGTGACGAGAATGACCAGGGATGCGCCAGAAGTCTTGGGAGGAATTACTATTGCTGCTTCAAGAGGTATCTTAGCCGATGTGCGACCGCGCAAGAAGCCTTTGATTGCATCCACTCCGGAATTACTGCTGACATTTCAAGTAAGGTGCCTGTATCAGCCGAGTCCACATACAGGCGTGATTTGGCATGGAGCGAACTAATTCTCGCAAAGCTCCGAGAACGCTCTGCTTGCACCTATGCCATAGCCATCGTCGGACTGGATCATATCGAAAGGAATCCCTTATCCATTCTATCGCGTCTCGCTGGAACAATTACGTGTGAGCCAATTGACCTTACTAAACCATAGAGAAGCCTTAACCAGGGCCTCTATCGTAAGGTGCAGTCGCACCTCCGCCGGGCGTGACATATGCTCTGTTTCCATTGGTATTCAATAATCTTATGTTCAATTGTAACTATTTGTTGGTAGGTGACAGCAGTTTTTGACATACACCTGTTTTCCTTGACAAAGTATCGCTGATTACCAAAAGAAAGCAATATGCATGGCCCGCAAAATCTCTTGTGGGATTTCCCCTTTCCTCCCACCCAAAGTCTCGACGGTTTTCGCCTCCTGAATCGTGCCGGAGTCCGTGTGCCGATAGAACCACTGACCGACCCCCGCCTGTTGATGGGATCACGTGAATGGGCTACCCGCAGGACCTGCAAGCGATGGGTGGGGGTGCGTGGGTCTGCCTCTTTCTTGTCTGCCATCTATTGCATTGAGCACAGACCTTCCCACCGTTCCGGGTGGCCGCAGGAGTTGATCAAGATGTCTCAAAATTTTCATTTAGTGCAGAGATCGACGCCCAGTATTTATCTTCTGTTTCCACCAGCCGGACTTCAAGATTGGCGATGACAGAATGCCGCCGGTTTTCACGGATATAATGGCGAATTTTTTCTGTTTCGGCGCCATAAACAAAAGAGTCCTTCAGTCGCCGGACAACCTTTTCCATGTCCTCGTGGAAGCTCTCTTCCGCACAGTAGTTATCGATCAGATACTCCAAGACGTAGCGGGGGAACTCGTCCACACCGGTATTTATCGTATGGGCCTTGTTAACGACCTTGCCCCGGAATATTTCTTTAAGTTTATTGTTCATGCAATCCCCAGTCTATTTAAGAAGGCATTTATCCGTTCGAAGGCATCACGAGTGATTCGCTCCACATCTTCCTGATCATAGGCTTCCTCAAAATCAGCAACGAACTTTGGCCCGAGTGATTTGAGGGAGGAAAAGTGCTTGGCAATCTTTGCAAGTCCTTCCTGAACCAAACCATGGGACAGGTGGGGTCGGAATTCCTCCGCAAGGGCGTCGATCCCGCCAGGATAGGCCAGAAGGCAGTAGTAAATATCCCAGGCGTCTTTCTCCTTGAGCCGATCGTCCAGTGCCATACCCTTCATGACAAGGAACGGGACAATGGAAGCGACTCTTATGGTCACGCGGTCCAACCCCCCGCCCGGGATTTCGCCCTCTACGGATACTTCGCTGACCATTTCAAAGGCCAAATCACAGCCGCGTGCCTTGCGCGCCTTTATTCCCTGGACCACCTGGGTGCGGTGCTTCTTGCCGGTGCCCTCATATTCGCCGGATAGAAGATCAACTTGCACTTTTATAACCGAACCACCGAGCGGCACATCGCGGAAGAAGATGAAGGGTTGCTTTTCTGCCTCCTGATAATAACCACGGGAGGTGAGCAATTCCTCGATCAGTTTGTAACCTTCTTCCTGGATTTTTAAATGGTTCAGGGCAAGATCGATATCCATGCTTCCTACATGGGGGCGCGGTTTTTGGGGGATTAGAAGTTCCGGAACCCAGCCGCCAATGAGCACGATATTGTCCCGGTACTCACCGAGAAGGTGCGTCAGTTCGATCAGTACCGATTTTGCCGCTTCCACTGCCTCAGCCGTATAATCTCTGCGTGTTACCATGAGCGCTTGATCACCTCTTCCAATATTGATTTGGCCGCTTCCGCACCGCGTCCCTTCACTCCAAGCAGATCGAGGTAAACCTGAACCGGTGATGCGATACAAATACCGTCGATTTGTCGTGTGCCGTACAAGACGCCTTCGTCATAGGGGATAAAGAAAGTGACATTGGCGCCGCTGGTCACTTCTTTCAGCGAAAGACTCTTCGCAATACTTTCCACATCACGTGACACATATGCCATGGCCCGCTGGTAGCGAACGGATGGGGCATAACGAGCGGCACCGGAAAAGCCAGTTAGGGCATACGCTATTCCTTCCCCGTCACAGGCATTAGCCAGGTCAGCCTCTATCTCGGCAATACTGCTTAACGTATAGTAGTTTCTGAGTATATTTTTCCGGTAGTTGGAGTTTCCAGACCACTCAGATAGAAGGCTTTCCGGGTCCTTGAGCAGCAACCCGGCATCGGAACTTTTAAGCCACTCGCGGTCTTCCATGAGGCTCTTGACATTGGAAACCTGGCCCAGGCTGACGTTCGCCTCTTCTGCCAATGCCTGGACCCTCCATGGCTTTTTAGGATCAGTCAGGAGCACACGTAAGACTCGTGCCGCCTTTGGAGAATAGAGTGAACGCAAATCCCGCTTTTCAGCAAAAGGATTTGGCTTGCCTCCCTGTTCGATATAGACCTGGCCAAAAGTGAGTCGGCAGTTTCCGGCAAGATCCAGATACCCAATCTTCTCCTTAATGCATATCTCGGCTGCTTGGGGTGAAATATATGGAGCCGCAAACACACCATACACAGCAGGGTCACGCTCCAGAAAACGGGCGAGCTGGTTGGCTGCTGTGCGGGCAAGGCGGGGCTGACCATTGTTCTTGACTTCAAGTGCCAGACGCTGCCGTTGCTTTGCTACTCGAACGGTGGCGACTATATCAATACAGGCGTCTCCGACCTTGAGTTCTCTTTTAAGGGACTCTATTTCCAGAAAAGGGATACGCTGCAGGCAAGCTCTTAAGCTGTCTTCAACCTTATCCAGTATATTTATCTCATTTACTTTCATTGCCAAGCAACCTTTCAGCATTTGCTGAAAATGCAGCTTATGGTGAAAATTATCAGCTGTCAAGTGATATTTTCACTGATTATATCATTTTCAGCATTTGCTGAAAAGTTATGAATTAGTGAAAATCAGGGGCTCACCTTTCTTCCTCGTTTTGGTTTGTTCTCAAAACCGACACCACCAGCACGCACCAGCATTCGGACGCATACCTGATAATCCTCTTCGGCATTAACCATGGCCTCTTCGGTGAGGTTGTCAAGATTGAGTCCGCCTTTTTCATAAAGGAGCTTACCATACCGACAAATCGTTGAGAGAAATCACAACATATAGGGGGCACTTGCGTTAAATGGATACCCCCCTTTATTAAATAATTATTATAATATTGACTTCCAGAAGGAATGTGTATCAGTAAGGCTTGCTCCACTGTAGAACAATTTCAAAATAATCTTTTCGCGCTCATGAATCACATCTTCGTTAAATGCCCATTCAATTAAAGCCTGTAATTCTTCTCGGGATATCGCATCTGACTTAATTTTTTGCAATGTGTCTTTACCTGTTTGGACAACCCTTATTTTTAAAGGTATTTCTAATGATATTGATCTATTACCAATGTCCGATAGCCCATGCAGATAATTCCAAGCTCTGTTTATTGATAGCGTGAATTTCATTTCGGAAAGAATCAGTGTTTTGTGAGTATCATCCATCGATGCAATGGCAATTACTTTTTTCCGATCAACTAATATAACATTATATTCGTGTCTTGCGCTAATAAATAATGATGTATGTGTGATAGATAGGCTCGTATCAACAGGCCATAATCCTATATAATTATTAATTTTTGCTCTGATGAATGCACCTCGAATAAATACACGGTCCGTTGTGCCATCTACAAAATCTCTGCTGATTTGCAGTAGATCGGCTATCTCATATACTTTTTCGCTCGACAGCGACGGGTATCCATCCTCAAATTTACTAATTGATGACTGATCCAATCCTAAGATACCAGCTATTGTAATTTGCTTGATTCCCTGAGCTCTTCGAACTTCTCTGAATATTTGATTTAATTTTATCATAGTTCAGGCACCATATTTGAAATTTTGTTAATCATAATATGATTTCCTAAAAAGTCAATATTTTTTATTGTTCATGTTGCAGTCCTTATATGTGTCGGCAATATTAAAAATAAGCATCATAATATGCATCAAAATAAACTTGACAAAGGCGTAAATTATGTTATTGGGATTTATAATTTAGCATAACATGAAAGGAGACAAAAGATGGGTGAACCGACAGAACAATTGAAAAACAAAGAGGTTGCAGAAAAAACCGTTAAAGCAAAAAACACCAGGAGGGAGAAAAAAATGATTGAAAAAATATTGCAGATATCAATGGGACTCACTTCATCTGAAGCCATGAAAAATGGCGACCCTGCGGACATCATCGCTTATGCGCGATTTTACACATATGCGTGGGTGATCGCTTACATTTTACTGCCATTGATTATTATCACAGGAATTAGTGATGTCTTAACCTTTTTTTTCCGTTGAACTGCACAACGTCTGAAAAGGTAATATCGGTGGTCGATGGGTACAAGAGAAGCTTCAGCAGCCATGAAAAAATCTATTTCTGGAATTCATCTACACCCTACGCAACGTTTCCCGATTGTCCTGCATCAGGATATCATCATTATGCTCATTATTGCATTGATTTTATTGGAAGATATACTGATGCAGGCTTGATGCAAGTTCCAGGTCTTACATGGTAATACGATTAATAATTCCAGGCAGATGGAGGAGATGCAATGGCAAATAGATGCACGACGAGGCTAACGGAGCCTGTAAAAAAATTAATCGCAGCAAAAGCATCAAAAGAAAAAAAGTCTATTTCCGAGATCATCGCTGAAATAGTCTCTGCCGCAGCATTTTCTTATGGCGAATGCGAGAGTGATTCACTGGCAAAATCTGTATCAGATTTATCAACATCTTTCTCGATTTTGCGGAAAGAATTTGCTGCCCACAGAGAAGCATCAGACCGCGAATTTCGAATGATATTTAATATTTTAATATTACAGAATGAACTTTCGAAACACCTGATGCCGATGGACAAGTATGAGGAAGCGTGGCGAAAATATGATAAAAAGCACGACGAATATCAATCCACAGGCAAAATCAGTTTGTGATCAGAGGATGGAAAAGAAACTATGAACGAGAACAACACATTTAAAGGTTTCGAAACGTGGTTTAATAACGTGCGCATGGCGCTGAAGATGCATATGTATATCATTATAATAGATCTCGCCGTCTGTTTGCTAATCGCAAGCAGTATTGTATATTATCGTCATGGCGATGATCTGATTATTCTGGCTGATCATCTAATCTTGTCCCTCCTATTGTGGAAGTTTGCCAATGTATATGACGTGCTGGTTTTAGTAAAAAAAATATTCTGGGCGAATAGACTTTTCTACGCAGCTGCGCCGATCCTTGTCGGTATTCCTTTTTATGCGTTTATCCTCTGGTACTTCGGAAAGCGTTCAGCGAAGCAGCAATCCGATGAGTACATCTCCGGATCACAACTCATCCCAGTATCTAAAATTGAAAAAAAGTTGCGCAAAATAGACACTGCAATTCCATTGGGCGAGCTCACGATTCCAGTTGCAGACGAAACTAAGCATTTTTTTGTGGTTGGCCGCACAGGTAGCGGGAAAACGCAAGTAATGAAACGGGCCTTAACGCATTTGCAGGCGCAGGGAGCAAAAATCATATGTTATGATAACAAAGGTGATTATCTGCCGTCTAATTATGATCCTGACAGGGACATAATCTTCAATCCCACGGACAGTCGATCGGTTGCGTGGTCTCTAATGAATGATGCTATGGATACCCTAGATATTGATCAGGTAATATGTCATAGCTTTTTTCCAGACAGCGTTTCTCGTGATCCATTCTGGGAGGATGCTGCCCGCGAAGTCTTGCGGAGTGTCCTTTATTATGTATTGCGGTCCTCACGGGGCCAAAAAATAAAAAACAAACAAATATGGGACACATTGCAGAGTGGGGCAGCAAATATTGGAACAATTTTGAGGACAATCCCTGAAGGCAAAATCGGATTGCAAATGATATCAGAAGCCACGTCGAAGCAAACGCAGGGAATTATGGCTAATTTGCTGAAAGATGTCGCAATTTTGGAATTGATGGCGCGTCAGGATGGCGATTTTTCTGTAAGAGCATGGCTGCACGATCCGACCCCAGGAACTCTGTACGTGGTAAATCACAGTAAATCTAAGGATATTTTGAAGCCAATTTTGACATTACTCATTGATGTTGCTGCTCACGAAATTTTGTCAATGCCAGACGATCATAACCGTCGAATTTACATCTTTCTTGACGAGTTTGGCTCGCTAAATCCAATGAATTCGATCATCGAATTGCTCACACGTGCGCGGAGTAAGGGTGCATCAGTTTGGCTCGGGACTCAAGAGATCGGGCAAATAGAAAAACTGTATGGCCGCGAACTCCGCGCCGCAATCATCAATGGGTGCGCCACTAAAGTTATACTCTCTGTAGCCGAACCTGATACTGCAACATACTTATCTGATATGATCGGCGAAACAGAAATCCGGTCCGCAAATGAAACACAGTCCATGGGTCCAGCCAATCTCCGGGATGGCCTCAGCTTTTCAAAGAATATCAGGACAAAAAAGCTCTTGCTTCCTTCGGATCTGCAGTCCCTGCGTGACCTTGAAGCCATCGTCAAACTGGCAAATTACTCTTATGCGAGAACTTATATACCTTTTATCAAATACTTTGCTTGCCATCAATATTTTTTGATTCGCAACGATATGCGTTTGTCTGCCTTTTCGGCGGCTCTTCGCGAATACAATGATGGGTTGCCCACAAATAAAATATCTCACGAGTTTTAGAATGGGACCAGTGGCAATTAGCGGCTCCAGCGCGAAAAATTATTACATAGAAAAAGACCCGATCCTAAATCCGGAGGGAAATGGTAAAAACGCCAAGTGGTATGGCGGTGGCTTGGCAGAACTTCGGCTAAAAGAAGGGGACAGGGTGATGGCAAAAGACTTTGAGTGCATCGTTGGGGGAAAAAACCTTGACGGCTGCCAATTGGTGCAACTTACTCACTCCAACTCCAAGAGGACGGAACATCGCGCCGGTGTGGATTTCACATTCGATGATCCCAAATCAGTATCTATCTGCGAACATGTTCTTCACTACAAGGCCGATGTCATCCAGAATGCACGACAAGCAGCCCTCGAAAAGGCCATCAGTCACATCGATCAAAATTACATATATTATCGCCAGACCGTGAATGGAGTGACGACAATGCGCCAGGCGCCCGGCCAAGGCATAATTGCTGCTTTCGGTCACAGTCTGAGCCGCAAAAATGACCCGCAATCGCATACCCATGTCATCATTTCCAACATGATAAAGTGTCCGGATGGGCAAATACGGGCTCTTTCCAACGAGATGATCTTTAAAGACCAAAAATACCTTACCTCTATGTATCACTCCGAGATGGCATATTCCCTCGCACGGAATGGCTTTGCCATCGAAGCCAGGGGAAAAGGCCTCTATGAGATCGGGGGTGTGGATCAAAAAGTAATCGACCAATTCTCAAAGCGTAGCAGCCAGATTGACAAGGCCGTTAACGCCCTTCGTGAAACATATCCCAAAGCCTGCGAAGCCGAGCTCCGAAAAATGGCGACTCTTGAAACCCGTGCTGCCAAAGACAAAAATATTACTCCGGATCAGCTCAGCAAATCATGGAGCCAGCAAATCAATAATAACCTGTATATAAGTAAAGACCAACTAGTTAAGAGTGTGGAAGCTGCCTTCGACCGGCAAGAGGCGCAAGAGACTGGCAAAGCGCCCATGACCGCTCAGGAATGCGTCAAGGCAGCGGTCAGAGACCTGCAGACTTATGAAAGCACATTCCGGGACAAAGACGTGCTCACTCATGCCATGTCCTTATTTACAGGAAATTGCCGAGAAACTGATATCTCTGGAGCCTTCAGTGAGGCACGCAAGACAGGGCACATTCAGCAGATTGCTCAGAAAGATTTCAAGAGCGGTTTGTCGGAGAAAGTTTACAGCACCCCGGAGATGATTAAGACAGAACAGCAAATCCTTTGCAATCCGAAGGTTATCCATGGACAATGCGAAAGAGAGGCAAAGACAAGCAACTGTTACGAGCTAAAGCACGAATTTGGCCATAGTCACGACAAGGCCGATGATTTCAAAATTAAGCGGGAATTCTACATTGAACGGGAGGGTTCAGGCCGGGACTATTGCCGAGAAACAGATTATGGCTTATCAAAACAGGCTGAAATAGAGATTGGCTCGTGAAAAGATAACTTACGGAGTAATTCTAATATGCGACAAAACAACATTGAACCAAGGCTATTGAGTGTGCATCAAACGGCAGCTTATTTAGGGATTGCGGTCAAAACATTACGCAACCGAATAGGTGCAAAAGCGGGGAAACCTTTTCCAGTACAGCCTCGGCGTATCGGAAAAAGGGTTTTATTCGATAAAAAAGAGCTTGACCGGTTCATTGATAGTCTGCACACTACATAGATATTGTAATGCGCTACGTTTTTAATGTTAAATAACAATACTTTAAACATGCTTGGTCAACGGATGGTCAACACTTGGTCAACGCTTGGTCAACGGACTCTCCGAGCAATTTCTTGACATATTAATTCATGGTCAGTAGTTGATGATTCATAGAAAAAATGAGCATCGCGGAAGGCATCAGTAATTTACGTCAGAAGTTTTGTTTATTTCCAAAAAGTTTTCGGGGAAATAGTTGGGACAAGTGGAAACTACATTGATCGACTGGAAAGGGGGGATAATAGGGGAAAAAATGGCTAAGATTTTGTTGAAATGGTTTTGCAGTATACTGATATGAAAGGAGAAGAATAATGAAAATAATGCGAAAGGAGGATGGATAGTATGGCAGTTTTAGCGGAATGTCCTATCTGTCATAAGAAACAAAGCTTACGGAACCGGCTTTGTGCTTGTGGCGAGGACCTTGTTAAGGCCAAAAAGTCAAATCGGGTTCGCTTTTGGATCAATTACAGATTACCCGGCGGGAAGCAAGTACGCAAAATCGAGGGTGATGGATATGATTTGACGAAGACTAAGGCAGCGGAGGGTAAAACGAGAGCCTTGAAAGTAGAAAACAGAATCCTGGACATCAAACCCGAAGCAAAGATGACATTCAGCGAATTGACCAAGTGGTATCTCAAACTTGAAAGCGTGAAAGCATTGGCGCGGTATCCTATCCTGACAATAAACCTGAACAGCTTCAATCAGGTTTTGGGGAATACCATTGTAAATCAGCTAAAACCCGTTGACCTGGAAGATTATCAGGCCAAGAGGAAAGCCCAGGGTCAGGCTGATTCCTATGTTGATCAGCAGATAGCAATGGCGCGGGCCATGATCAACAAGGCGTTTGATAATGACATCGTAAGTGGTGACACTATCAAGGTGTTCAAGCGCATAAAGAAACTTCTTAAGGGTGATTCTAATGCGCGGGACCGGGTTCTTTCGGTTGAAGAATTTGACAGACTGATGAAGGTCCTGCCTTTTCACACAAGGGCTATTGTTGCAACTGGCTATTATGCCGGGATGCGAAAGGGAGAGGTTATAAATCTAACATGGGACAAGGTTGATATGAAAAGCCGGATCATTGCGCTTGACGCTGCCGACACAAAGGACCGAGAAGCACGGCGAATTCCCATTTGCGATGCGCTGAATAAAATCTTGGAGAAGATTCCAAAGGCAATCCATAACGAGGCAATCCATAGAAACCATGTTTTCCTCTTCAAGGGGAAGCCTATCACGGACATCAGGACGGCATTAAGAAAGGCATGCACTACTGCAGGGATAGCCTATGGCAGAAGTGAAAAAGACGGATTTGTTTTCCACGATACTCGGCATTGCTTCAACACCAATATGAGAAAGTCGGGGGTACCGGAATCCGTCATCATGAAGATCACCGGGCATTCAACAAGGGAAATGTTCCTCAGATATGATACCGTTGATTCCCAGGATACCCGGAAAGCTGTTGACCAAATGGAAGGCTTTTTGAAAAGTGTTGACCAAAACGTTGACCAAGCACCCCTCAAAGCAACAGAGGGTTAACCGATGAATCAGCTAACCCTCCGTTTTTATTATGGTGCCGAAGGCCGGACTTGAACCGGCACGAGCATAGCCCACTACCCCCTCAAGATAGCGTGTCTACCAAGTTCCACCACTTCGGCATATATTGGCAAGATCAGTGTTCCACTCCCTACATGCTCAAGAGGCTTTTGTCAATACGAAAAGCGGCCTCAATTTGCAGAGGATGCTACTTTGCAGCAGGCTGAGGGGCTACGGGTACAGGCTGTGAAGCCGATTGTGGCGCCTTCTGGGCGGGAGAAGAACCCGTCGTCTTGGCGGCCGGCCCTTGTCCTGATGGAACCGGTACGGCTGCGAATGGCTGCTGTACCCCCGGAACCTGTGGAACAGCCGGTTGTGAAGTCGGCGCTGCGGGCAGCTGTCTTTCTGCAACAGGTCGTCCCGTCGCCTTCATCAAGTTACTTCCCTTTTGTCCGGCCATATATGAGAGGACAAGAGAAGTCAGCATGAAGAAGACGGCGATGCCGGTGGTCACTTTACCAAGGAAGGTGCCCGGTCCGCTGCTTCCGAAGATGGTCTGGCTTGAGCCGCCGAAGACCGCGCCCATATTTGCCCCCTTGCCGGCCTGTAGCAGGACGACGAGGATGAGGGCAATACAGACGGTAATATGTAAAAAAATAATCAGGGTATGCATGTTTTTCTAAACCTCTTTGTATTTAACGATCTCTGAAAAGGACTCAATGTCAAGACTGGCCCCTCCCACGAGGGCGCCGTTTATATCCTTTTCCGACATGAGCTTGCCAATATTTCCGAAATTTACGCTCCCACCATATATTATCCGGAGTTTTCCGGCAAGCTCTTTCCCGTAGGCATCTTTCATAGTACTGCGAATAAAGGCATGCACCTCCTGGGCCTGTTCCGGTGTGGCCGTTTTTCCCGTACCGATAGCCCAGACGGGCTCATATGCAATGGAGACGCTCCCTATATCACCGAGATTGATATTCTTCAATCCTTCTTTTATCTGCCCCGCGATGACGGTAAGGGTTGCACCCTGTTCCCTTTCGGCAAGGGTCTCCCCAATACATAAGATAGGCCTCAGTCCACTGGCGAGGGCTGCGGAAAGCTTCCGACGGATTATATCATCCGTCTCCCCGAAGAAAGTGCGCCGTTCCGAATGGCCGATGATGACATATTTACAGCCCGCATCGATCAGCATCCCCGCCGATACTTCCCCCGTGAACGCCCCCTGAACCTGGTCGTGGACATTCTGGGCGGCAAGCTTGATGGCCGATCCCCCGAGCACGGCGGCTACGGTGTATAGGGCCGGGAAGGCCGGTGCGATGACCACCTCGCGGTCGGGAGGAATCTCAAGCTCAGCGACCAGACGACGGGCAAACAGTTCCGCCTCCCGAACGGTTTTGAACATCTTCCAATTGCCGACGATCAATGACTGCATCCTGCTTTTTTATCCTACAGTTGTTTGCCGATAAAGAGGGCCAGATCCCGCATCCGGCAGGCGTAACCGCTCTCGTTGTCGTACCATGCAAAGACCTTGACGAAATTACCGTCGAGGACGTTGGTCAGAGGCGCATCCACTATGGAAGAATAGGGACTGCTGGTGAAATCGACGGATACGAGTTCTTCTTCGCAATAGGCCAGGATATTTTTCAATTTACCTTCCGCCGCCTCTTTCAGGGCGCCGTTTACATCGGCGATAGTCACGTTCTTTTTCAGCTCTGCAGCCAGATCGACAATGGACACATTGGGGGTGGGAACGCGCAACGAAATGCCATCCATTTTCCCCTTCAGTTCGGGAATAACCTCCGTAACCGCTCTGGCAGCCCCGGTGGATGTGGGGACGATAGAGAGGGCCGCCGCTCTCCCTCGGCGGAGGTCTTTGTGGGATCCGTCGAGGAGCCGCTGATCCATGGTATAGGCATGCACGGTGGTCATAAAGGCCCGGACAACGGTGAATTCGTCGTGGAGAACCTTGACGACCGGCGCCAGACAGTTGGTTGTGCAGGAAGCATTGGAGATGATGTGGTGTTTCTTGTTGTCGTAGGTATGCTCATTGACGCCCATGACAAAGGTCCCGTCAATGCCCTTTCCCGGTGCGGCGATGATGATTTTTTTCGCTCCCGCCGCTAAATGCCCGGTCACATCATCCTTCTTCCGGAAATTACCCGTTGATTCAAGGACGATATCGACGCCCATTTTGGCCCAGGGAAGCTCCGAAAGGGCGGTCGTGACGTGGGTGATGAGGATCTTTTTGCCATCAATGATAAGCTGGCTTCCTTCCGTAGTAATCCGTCCCTCAAATATTCCGTGGACGGAGTCGTATTTCAGCAGGTGGGCGAGGATTTCCGGTTTTGCTCTGGAATTGATGGCGACGATATCAATATCGTTACGACCGTAACAGGCCCTGACCAGATAACGGCCTACTCTCCCGAAACCATTGATCGCGACTTTAATGCTCATAATAGTCCTCCCGTATATTCAGCCATTTGCAATGGCATAGTTTTCAAGCTTCGACAGGCCGGAGCCTCTATAGCTGCATAATGGGATTTAGTCAACTTGAATTTCCCTTTAATCCCTTAACGACTCTTTGTTACACCTGCCCGGTCGCAGAGCCTATGGACAGGGCAGGAACTGCACCGCGGTGAAACAGGTCGGCATATCTTCTGCCCAAAGGCCACCATCAGGGTATTGTAGATTTTCCAGAATCTTTTCGGGAGTTTTTCCCGGAGCGCAGCTTCCGTTTTCTCGGGGGCCTTCGTCGTCACATACCCCAGACGGTTCGAGATTCGGTGCACATGGGTATCCACACAAATGCCGTCCTTGTCGAATCCCAGAGAAATAACCAGGTTGGCTGTTTTCCTGCCGACGCCCTTGAGCTTCAGGATCTCTTCGATGGTATCGGGCACCAAGCCCTGATATTTTTCAAGCAGGGTACGGCTGATTTCCCTGATGGTCCGTGCCTTGTTACGATAAAAACCGACGGGATAGATGGCCTTGATGATCGTCTCTTCGGGCAACTTCAGCATATCATCAGGGATGCGGGCCAGATTCAGCAGGCGTTCCGTTGCGACGGCAGTGACTTCATCCTTGGTGCGCAGGCTGAGAAGCGTGGAAACGAGCAGGGCGTAAGGATCGTATTTTTCTGCGGCTAACTGGGAAACAATGGGGAGGTCGCCGTCTAACATAGTCATCTGCAAGAGACGAACGACCTCTCCGATATCGTCATTTTTCAAGGTATTTCAGTCGTATCCTTCTTCCGTTGCCAGGATGTCCAGATGAAGGGTCGTGATGTCTTCGATGTCGAGGTTTGGCTCTTCTTTCGTTTCCCGGAAATCTACGATTTTGATGTAGCGTTTGCATTCATTGCAGACATCCACGCGATACCGCTCGTCATCCTCGACAGTAAAATAGGCCAGGGTCTGCTGTTCCTCGTTGCCGCAGAAAGGACATTTGATCCGCAGGAAGGGCCATTCGATACCGCATTGATTGCAGAAGAGGAAGCGCGCTCCCTCTTCCTCTTTTATTCTGC
>JAPLJZ010000079.1 GCA_026388335.1 Deltaproteobacteria bacterium | reverse complement strand
AATTTCCCGCGTGTTCCGGTAAATCCACGATACCCGGTGTACCCGTCCCCGAGCATGAATGCCGACTTCCTTCCACAAAGCGCGCCGCTGATAGATATTCTGATTGTCATCAAGGGCGATGGCAAGGTGATCAGTCTTCGGATTAAGGAGGGCCATCACGATCTTGAGCATCTCGTCGGAAAAATCCTGCCCCTCATCAATGAGAATTGCGTCATATCGGAGATTGCAGAAAGGCAGCTTTTCCTGAGTGTCCTGAATGACCATGTCATAATACTCTGAATCCGCCTTTTCGTAGGGGATATCTTCCCCCGTAATCTTTGCGCAGAGCTGAAAAAAATGGCAGACCTCGACACCGTTCTCCCCGAGGGGGACGTGCTTGTCGGCCAAGAGACGGCGTATGTAATTGACGAGAGTGATGTTGTAACAGACGAAGAGAATATTATGGATGGTCGGGTTATACTGTTTAAGAATGGCGGCACGATGGACCAGAATTAACGTCTTGCCGCTTCCCGATGGTCCCGTGATGATCCGATGGCCGCCATCATACTGCCTGGCAATGCTTTCCTGATGGTGATCGAGGAGTTTCAGGCGACGGGCCGCATCGGACTGTTTTTTCTGATTATCACGGTCCGGCAGATCAATTCGCACCACAGGAAAGATCAGCTGCCGGAGGTGGTTCAGTTCCCTCCCGGTAATTGAGAACCGGGGTTTGACTGTTAGCATTTGCTCCAGGGCTTCCCGGAAACACCGGCCAGTCAGATCCGAACAGATAGGCGACTGGGGATGAAAATCGTCCCAGAAGAAGATTCGCTCCGAGGGAATGACATGGTGAAGCCCCTTCTGCTCATATTCATGTTTGTTGATGTTGGGGAAAACGATACCGCTGTTGACGGTCACCTTGACCTGGCCATAGGTATGGGAATCTTTTGAGACCAGATGGCCGTCTTTTTTGATCTTGTCCATGACCCGCCCGAAATAGTCCCGGATTTGCTGGACGGGGTTCTTGCGCCGTTCTTCTTTTCCCTCGATATACAGAGTGAAGAATTGGGGATCGGCATCAATGATCTGATCAAGGGACCAGTCCTTAACCTCGAATATGACCAATCCTGCGTCTTGGGCGTAGAGGATGAAATCAGGCTCATGACCTGCTATATCCGGCTGATACCAGGCAATGTATCTATCATCCGGCTTGGCACAGGTTTGGAGAAACCTGTAAAAGGCCCGCTCGCCTGGTGTTGTGAAGGTAAGGATGTCGGAAGGGATCATTGTGGCCATGTTCAAAACCTCTCTTCGTTATCTGTGCCGTTCCCCCTGCTGAACCGTCAGCTACGCGATGCACCAAAAACGATAAGATTGTCTCATTCACGTTGACAGAAACGATCTTTTCAATTTTCTTTTAACATGCCCCGAATCTTGTACCACATTTAAAGTTAGGATTCTGTAATTTTATGCCCTTCAATGTAGCCAAGCTTCTGGCGCTGGAGGACGTTAATTCAATGAGCTGTGGCCTGAACGTGTTGTATTCCAGTCGCCATTTTTCAATCAGCACCTTTGCTTCTTTCAAAGTATAGAAAGTCACCAGTAAAAAGATCACGCCGCTGTTGATCAACACCAAGGTCGGATATGATCATCTAATGAAACATATCCGACCTTGATATGTCATCATTCTTGGAGATCATATTTCCAGAAGCCATGATGTTTTTAATGGATGATGGTTATCGGCGAGAGCTGGATCTGGTGTTCTTTGGGATGACTCTTTGACATTTTCATTATATTGCTCTACTCATAGTCTTTGAAAATGGAAGGAAGGCTCATGATCTGATGAATAAACAAGCTTTGATGCTTGCCGAAAAGGTAGGAAAGGATTATGTGTGCCGAAACAGTATCTTAGTTTAAGACATGCTTTATCCTAAACCATTTGAAGGCGTATAATTGAATATTCTTAATTTTATCAGGAAGGTAATGTATCATGGATAATGAAAGAAAATGCCTTCTAAAAATGACTCACGATTCACTTTTGGTCGCAAACACAGGGCAGCCATTTAGCAGGCTAGGGGTAATCTCTATCTGTGCCTCTTACCGCGGGACAAAAAAGAAGTCTCAGCCAATTGATTTATACAGTAAATGTACAGATGCCGATCTCCCTAAAGGGATTCGTGAAAAAGAAATAGAAACATATCTTCGGGATAAAAACAGATTGCTTGATGATTATAGCCAAGAAAGAGAAGTCAGTTTTGATTATGGGGGGCGTTTCCTTTGGGAACTCTTACAAAATGCTGATGATGCAATGTGCCCGCTTAATACTTCAACATCCGACCTTATTGGAATAAAGGGCCTTGGTTTCAAATCAGTACTAGAAATCACAAACAAGCCGGAGATATATTCAGAACCATTTCATTTTTATTTTTCAGCTACAGATACCCAGAGAATGTTGCATCAAAGAGGCATTAATGATCCCCCATCACTTACGTTTCGAATTCCTCATGATAATCAAAACATCGAAGATATAATAGATTTGGTTGATGAATATCCAACCATTATCAGATTACCTTATAAGGATGAAATTGCGCAGAAAAAAGTTGAAAGCACGTTAAATAATCTTAGCTTATTTTTTCTTCTTCTTTCTCAGTACATTAAAATCGTTGAGGTTGTATGGCAGGATGGTCGAAGCCGTAAATGGAGAATTGATAGAAGCAGCGATATTGAAATTAAGGATGATGATATCCTTGTAAAAATCATTGAAAATGAAATTGTTCAAGATACATATAGATTTCGTCGTTGGGTAAATATTTGGAAGTCCGAAGGTATAGATAAACGTCACAGTGTTGCTTGTTGTTTGCCAATGAACTCAAAACATGAAGTGCAAGCATGGGAAAACTCTTTTCCTCTGTATTCCTTTTTTCCAACTGAAGAATACCTGCCCTTCCGAGCTCTTTTCCACGCATCTTTTGATCTTGATCAAAGTCGCAAGCATGTTAGAGATCCGGGTAATGAGGATATTCTCAATCATTTTGAAATGCTTCTGGGGCGTATTGTTGATTCAGTTCAGACAAAAATAGCGATCGAAGCCTTTTTCCCTAAAGATCAGCCTAATAAAGAAACAATTGCTTACTCACTTTGGAAACGCATTGAATCAGTGCTTCGACAAAAGAAATTTGTATCCTGCGTTGGTGGAAATAAAGTTGCGCCATCTAAAGCACGACGCTGGGAATATAATTTAGGGAATGTTTTAAAACCTGATGAAATTAAAGAGCAAAACCTAATCGATTCAGATATTCAAAACGATATCAATCTCAAAAAAGCCCTTGAGTATTTAGGTGCTGAGCCTCTTGAAAATGATCAGTACCTTTGTCTACTAAAATACTGCAAAAATGAGCATAAAGATGAATGTCAGAATGCTCTTAAAGCTTTTTTTGTAATTATTAAGGAACTCTTCAAATATTTTCCTTACAAAAAACATGAATATTATTTGAAAATATGCCGTGAAATACCTTGTTGGTGGACTGCTAACGGCAGTGCCCAAAGCTTATCAGACAAGTTCCCATTGTTACGCATAAAACCAAACCTAAACTTACCAAATTGGCTAAAATTTTATGCACTTCATAATGAATATTTAGAATTTTTAAATGAAATTGAATCGAACGAAAATGATGGTTCGTCTAAAATATGGGATGAAATAATATATGGCAGACTTTTGCATGATAAAAAAAATGAGTTGCTAGAACATTTTCTTATACCGGCAATAGAATCAAAAAAAGAAATTAACTGGTGGCAACAACACGGCGCCGAGGTGCTTAATTTTTATCAATTATGGACAAAAGATCTTAAATATGATGGTCATTCTGTTTCGATATGGAATGATAACAGTCGCGAAAGATTAGGGAAGTCCTTATTTTTACCGACTGATAAGGGATGGATCCCCTCCTGGCAATGTTATGCTGGCAAATCTTGGGGTGCCTCTGAATCCATAGATATATTTTTCATAAGTATCAAGGATCGTGGCGTTTTAATTGAACCTAGCCAATGGCCCGTCGATATCGAAGAAAGTAATTATTGGAAAAAAATCCTACGTTATGCAGGAGTATCGTGGGAAGTTAAATTAATCCGTAAATTATCTTCAGATGACGTGGGTTGGAAAATTGACGGATATCAAGGATCTTGGAGGATAGAATCACCCTTTCAATCATTGGTTCAAGAAGAAGATTGGAGCAGTTATCTAAAGAGTTTAAATCCGGCAAGTTTCAATAGGAGAACTGAGTTTGATTGGGATACCAAAATCCATGAACAATGGGCAATCGAATTCTTCCCAGAGGCGTTGCCTCAAAGCCCAATAGAAAGGTTGATATCCATTAGACCCATAGCAAAAGAAGCCAAGGACAGTAGGATGAAATACTCATTCCAGAAAGGCGGCGGTTGGGATGGAAGAAACACAGGCCAACTAAAGTCATTCGCGTCTTGGCAGGTGGAGAATTTTCCATGGATGCCATGTAAGCAAAGCATCTTGGATAATCAGCAAAGAGTACCGATAGATAAAGCATATATGCCCGGAAAAGGTATAGGAGGGCTTCTTCCAGAAATAAACATTAAAGTCCCCGATGGACAGGAGGGCCGCGATCTTGCAACTTTCCTCACACAAATGCTTGGAGTCAGGGAAACACTCCCTCTTCCTGGTGAAATGATTTGGAAAGAATGGATCGAGCAGCTGCCCCAGGCACTGCAATGTAATATAGACCAAGATGTAGCAATACGAGCTACTCGAATGCTTTATAGGAGTTTCTTTGATATACACGATGAAAAGCCTGAATGGTTTGATGAAATTTCTAATATTCCTTGCTTAAAATGGGATCAGGGGAGCAAAATTGAACAAATCGATTTCAATTCTTCTGATATCTACTGGCTTGACGAACCTTATCTTGCCGAACCTAATACGCGGATCGAACTGTTACGCAGATTTAATATCTTTGTTTTGGAACAGGAACAAGGGAAGAAAGCTGCTGATTGGTATACAATAAAGCCGCTATCAACAATAGTGCATGTGGAGCCTCATTATTATACTGAAGACCAGGATACGACTAGTATCATTCGGCAGAGATATGGTGAACGTTACAATTCTTTAAAGGTGGTTTCCGGGTTTGCCAATCTTCCAAAGCCAGAGAACCTGAACATACTTGCTGTTGATAACTTGCGATTGAGAATTATCAAAGAAGAACAAATAATCTCAGCTCCAAGTGTCAGAAATTGGAAACAAAATGATCTAATTTTACTGGATAGAGCGAGAAAATGGGAGGCCTTAGGATTAGCTCTCATGCAGAGGCAGACCCGGAAAGATCTATCGAATCTATTTGAGAATCTTCTTCGTGCAAGAGATAGTAGTGAAGTCCTTCAACGCCTCCGAGATCTTGGAGTACCTGAATCAGCGATTGAAGACTTAGAAAGTGATTTCAAAGACGCTGTAATTACTGACCATAAAAGACATAATGCTCGAATAGTGTCGGAAGAGGTTATACAAAATGGAGATCATAACGAAAATGATACACAAAATGAGATCACAGAAGAATTGCCTATAAGTGAAGTCATATCTGAACCAAAAAAGAAAAGAACTGGAACCACCACAACCAGTTCTTCAGTAAACCAAAGCAGACGCGAAAAGGGAGAGAATGCGGAAAATTGGATGAGAATAAAAATATCTGACCTGCTATCAACCTCTGATTGGTCTGTTAGTGGTCAGTCTGAAAGAGATAATTTAAAACGCGAGAGTGATATCGTTCTATCGCATCCAAATTTCGGCAAATACCATGTTGAGGTAAAACATGTTGAAGCAGGTGAAATATTTTGGTCTGAAGGAGAAGTGTCTAAGGCTAAAGATCACAAAATAAAATACTGGATGGTGTTAATGCGGCCTGGGTATGCTGAGAATGATCAAAATATTATATGGTTGTGGGACCCTCTCGAAGACTTAAAAAATCTACCACGACATGGCAGATGGATATGGAGAATTGAGACCGATGACTCAGAAATAGAAATTACAGGTTGGGATCTTCCCACGCTTCGCAAAAGAGAGGATGCTACGCATTTTACTTTTGTTATTAATGTCAGTAATGAATTTCTTGATAATTTTGGATCTGAAACATCGAGAGGATTAGTGTGCTTTAAAGAAAGAGTGTATCAGATCAAGTGATGCATGAATTGGTGTTTTCTATTGGATGAAAGCCATGCTTTGAGATTAGTCTGGTCTTAATTCATTATAAAAGCATAAGGATGGGTGTCTTTTTTCAAAATAAAATGTAAAGTATCAGGCCGTTACAAGCAGGTAATCCGTAATTCCTTTCGTTACTCCCCTCTTTATCATTTGTCTATTCATATGAAGAGCTTATTGAGACGGCTTGCTGTTCCATACTGCCAGCGTATCCGGCGAGCCCTGACTGCGAATTCCGTTGTCCGTCAAAATCTCTTCAGTGGAGTTGACCATGTCCTTACGTGGGAAAATCATTGTTTCGCCACCACGCTGTGAAAACTCAAGCTTAATAAAATCGGTTTTACTGTCCCTGAGCACCTCCACAAGATGCTTCAGGTTACCAAAGTGTTCAGACTACTGGTCGGTTTTGCTCTATTTGCCAGTCGCAAATTGCCAGTGCCTCTATAACCTGGATCTCTTCCCCCAGTTTCAGCTCTCGACCTAATTGATTCTCGATCTCTCGTCTTAGCGGCGGATCATCGTTACATGAGTCCAGCAGTTCCTTCCCTGTAGCCACTCTGATATTGGTTATCTTGAGGAGAGTTTTCTTCCCATCCTTGTCTTCTGTCTTCTCAACACCGATGACATCAGCAGGCTTTAAGTACGCATACTTCTTATCTGAGTCGTAGAGTGTAATTCCTCCCCTATTGTGCTTAAGAGTCGCGCGCGTGCTATCGTCAAGTACGATTAGCCTTTCTTTGTGAACTGTCCCAAAGCTCGGTTTCGGGAAGGTCTTCGGAAAAATTTTGGCGCGCTTCAACCCCTTGAGAGATTCACTATGGTGCTCATTTATCTCAAGGTACTCGAAGAAGGCGGAGAATGGCCCACGTTTTATATGGAAGTCAACAAACAAATGCGGGCATTTGTATTCGCTATCGCCTTTGTCGTCGATGAAAGCAATTGAGTCGAACCTAATGAGCCCATCTCGCACGTATGTGGTTTGCTTGGCGTGAGGGATCTGCTCCCAGAATCCCTGAACGGCGTTTCTTAGTTCCTCTTTCTCAACGTCACGGCGCCTTTGATGACCATGGATGTTCCTGACGTTGTTCACGACCTTTGTGAAATCCCACTCGCCTTTCGTTCTGTCGATGTATGCGTAATACCTCCCAATGGAAACGATAAGCCCAAGAGGATAGAACGCAACAGCCGAGTATTGCTTCCATCGAGGGTGTTCTTCGAAGTCCTCACAGTCGTCCTCATACGGATAGTTGATATCCTTCAGATCGCGCACCAGCACGGACTGATGATGTGGATTATCACCTAAAGCCCTTAGGAGCTTGTTCTTCGCGTTGACCGTGGCACGAATTTCGGTTGTTCTTGATCGCCTGCGACTAATCAGTGAAATGCCGAAAAAGGCAAATAGAATGTGGTCGTTCCTTGGCTGGTAAAGCATGTCTTCAAGCTCACCAGCGCCCCACAAATAGAACTCCATTACGCCGTGGTTTCTAAGCTCCTCTCTAAACTTATCGTGCGCAGCTTTCGAGAAATTTGCTGGAGCCGCCAAGATATAGCCGTAAGGTAGAGCATAGGGATTCATTGCATCTTTGATGATAGCCTCGACTCTCTTTGGGCCAAGTTCCCTTTCACGCTTGCATTGAATCATCCATAGATTACCCTCCATTGGATGAGGAGCATCTTCCTGCTCACCTTCGTCGTTTGTTGTAGGTTCTGCAACCGGCAGTACCTCGTAAGCGCGAATATCAAAGCCATCGTCTGCACCACCTCGTCCCGTTGATTCAATTGATTGCCATTGCCTGAAGTCATAGACAAGTTGACGGATGAGGTCCTCGAACCTATGAGGATCAAGGTCCTCAAAATGGATCGGGCCTAAGGTGCGAGTGACGTACGGCTTAGCCATGGGCACCTCCAGTGCGGTTATTCGTGAAGAAACATTGAACTTCTAAGGAACCTTGAGAGAGATCTATTGACCGTTTAGTGTCTGACTTCGGGAAGGAGTCTACACCGTCCAATATGGCATGTCAAACGGGGATTATAAGGAAGGAGTGGATCCACTCCAAAAGAGAGAAATTGGCTTTCAGATGTATGCGCGCTTTCCAATGGGATTTATTGGCTGGCCAAATTTATCTATGTGAGGACTTGTATTTGTTGTCAGCAACCGCCTTGTTCCCATATCCATACATACGGCCACCGGCAAGCTCCCATTCCCGCTCAGTCCTCCGCCCCTCAAAATCAATCTCTCTTATCCTTCTTCACGCTTGGCAAAAATGCTGAAAACATACCTATCACTGACGCTATCTGCCCGAAAAACATCTTCTGCATTTCTGTGGCCATATTGCCATAAAGATTCCCCGGCGCCACTCCCTCAAACTCCTCCGACTTGAACTTGCCATCTACAAAGCTCTTTTCTTTGGCTTTCACATACGTTTTGCCGCCAACAGACGATATTTCCCGGGAGGAATACCGAAATGAGACGAAAGGATTCACTCTCTGAAAAGGATCAAGAATCTCCTTCTCTGTCTTGCGATCAGCATGATCAATGTCTGTATTTATCCGCCTTACAGGGTCTTTCTCCATGTCGTCCTCGTTTTCTTGTGGTTACAATCTGCACTTGAAATTGTTTATTCTCTATTGGAACGCATCATAGATTCAAATTGTTATAAGGTAAAGGGAAAAACAGTAACATCCGTGTCCTTCCGGTGAGCCAGCGCGAAATATTTTGGCGGCGGCGGTGCCGTTGGTTATCAAAAGGGAAGGGGGATAACCGATGGATCAGATATTCGCAGGTAGTGAGAGGCCAATCCTTGAAGAAGTTCGTCAGCGATTTGAGCAATGTCGCACTGAGGCATTGCTCCTCGAGGTATTGCCAATTATACTACATGTACGGGGCAGGGGGGATTTTCGTTGCAATCACCTCCAATTTGCTGTACGGTTTTTCCGTCAAAACCGTGTGCGCTTTCCGTGTGCGCCTTTGGGGTAAAAGGATGTAAAATAAGGGCACACGGCGCACAGACGAATCGCAATATCATTGATTATTTTAGCGAATTAGGCGATACGTCTTGCTTTGGGAGCAGGATGTCGCAGGTTCAAATCCTGCCGCCCCGACCATTTTTTGTTATAACCAAAAAGAGGGAGCACAAAACATGACTGAAATCAAAGAAGGAACCATCAGCCGTGAAATACGTGGCCACGTATTTTTGATCGGTGTTCACAGATCTTCCAAGATGAACGCCTTTACCTGGGATATGCTTCTCGATCTGTCCAAAGCATTTGGCGAGTATGATCAGGATGCAAATTTGCGCTGTGCCGTTGTTTTCGCAGCAGGCAATCATTTTACCGCCGGTCTGGACCTGGGGGATGTGGCGCCCCATGTCGCCAAAGGGGAACCCTTCATTAAGGAAGGGGAGATCGATCCCTTTGCCGTTCATGGCCGGATGCTTTCCAAGCCGCTGATCATGGCCGTGCAGGGTCGGTGCTATACACTGGGAGCGGAACTTTCCCTTGCTGCCGATATCGTGGTTGCCGCATCGGATACACGCTTTGCCCAGTTGGAAGTGAAGCGCGGCATCTTCCCGTTCGGCGGAGCAACGATCCGCATGGCCAAGACGGCGGGCTGGGGAAACGCCATGCGTTATCTCCTGACGGGAGACGAGTTCAACGTCGAAGACGCTTACCGCTTTGGCCTCGTCCAGGAAATCACGGAACCGGGGAAGCAACTTGAGCAGGCATTGAAAATCGCGGAAAAGATTGCCGCCCAGGCGCCCCTCGCCGTCCAGGCGACTCTTTCCTTGGCCAAGACGGCGGCATACGATGGTTTCACCGCCGGCGTCCGGGAGATCATGCCGAAACTCCTGAAAGTGATGCAATCGGAAGACGCCGCCGAAGGGGTTATGTCCCTCATCGAGCGCCGCCAGGCGAACTTCAAGGGGAGATAGGCTTGCTTTTTTCTTAGGTTTTTTCGGCCGCAGCGAGGAGCAGCACGAATCGTTCAAAGACATCCCGATGGAAATGGTGGAGCATTTCCTTCTGCATTATCCGGAGGGCCTCAAAGGGGGGTATTTTCGGCTTATAGGGGCGAATGGAAGTCAGGGCGTCGTAAACGTCGGCGACGGAGCAGATGCGCCCGTAAGGATGAATATCGTCGCCCTTGATGCCGAGAGGATAGCCGGAACCGTCATTCCTTTCGTGGTGCTGAAGGACAATGATGCGACTTTCTTTGTTAAGCTTATCTGTTTCAGTCAGGATTTCAAAACCGTGATTAGGGTGGCCCCGCATCTCGTTCCATTCCTGCTCAGTCAGTTTTCCCGGCTTGTTGATAATCGACTGATCAATCCGAGTCTTTCCAAGATCGTGTAAAAAAAATCCCGATCCCAGGGCATGCATGTCGTGATTGTCGGATTTCCGGTACAGAGCCTTGGCCAGGGAAATTGATAAGATGCCGACATTTACCGAATGGGTGTAGGTGGCAAAATCGTGGGACGTGATATTCAACAGATAATGGTTTGTATCATCATCGGTTACAATAAGATCGACAATCTCGGAGACTGTCGTCATTACCGCACCGATATTTTCAGCCGTGGGAGATTCCAGAAGGTTCTTCATCATGTCCTGTGAATAATGCTGAACAGCCTGCGCCTTCTTATCCGAAGCCAGCTTTGGATCACGAATCATTTCCCGCAGGCCTTCCGGGACAACCTTTTGAACGGTCTCCGGGACACTCGGCGATGGTTCATCAGCAATGACCTCATCAATGAGATCTTTCCCCAATGAGGTATCAATTTTTATTTCTTTTAGGCTGCTCTGAATGATTTTATCAATCTGACTCCGGGAGGTAATAAGAAACTTGTTCTTGATGAAGGAATGGGACATCCACGACGTGGGTAGATTGATGTACATTCCCACTTCTAATTTTTTTGCGGAGATTGTTTTAATCATAAGAAAGGTTTATGGATCTGCCTTCCCGTGCAAAGGACACATCCATACCTCCGGATATATGGGACTGGCATAAAACTTCCGAAAGTTGATCAAGTTCATCGTCCGTACGCAACGGATCGTGATGAAAAAGACAAAGCCGCTTCACTCCCGCGCGTGCGGCGACGGCAATGGCGTATTCGCAGGGGGTATGTCCCCAGCCGATCTTGCTGGATTCATATTCCTTGAGGGTATATTGTCCATCATAAACCACCGTATCGGCCCCGGAAATGAATTCCTCGACGCGCCGATTTTCCTCAGAGGCAATGAGCTCTCCCTCGCGGTGCATGTCTTCATTATACGCAGGGTTTGCCGGATCGTCAATAAATACGTTCCGGAAAGGTTCCGTATCGTAGAGGGTACAGAAAACCATCCCTCTGCATTCAAAACGATAACCAAGGCACATTACGGGATGGTTTAGAAACTTTGTTTTTAGAATGATGCCGTCGTGAAGGTCACAAAACCCCTCTTTCAATTCCACATAATCTATTTGGGCTGCCAGTTCGGCATGGCGGATGGGGAAATAATGGTAGCTGAACTGACTGCCGACGATTTCCTGCAAGGAATTTCCCTCGAAGGAGGCCGGACCGTAAATCTTCACCTTGGCGCCGGGAACATACAGGGGTGCAAAGAAAGGCAACCCGAGGATATGGTCCCAATGGGTATGAGTCAGAAAGATTTCTATATTTAATGGTCCCTTTGGAAAATCGCGGGCCATTATGAGGTTTCCGAGTTCCCGTATTCCCGAACCGGCGTCGATGATGAGGGATCTGTTCATATTTTTAAAAGACAGCTCGACGCAGGCTGTATTGCCGCCATACCGGTAGGTGTTTCTGCCGGGGCAGGGAATGGAACCTCTGACTCCCCAAAAAGTTATTTTCATGGTATTTCATGCCCCCGAAACGTCGAGGAAAATCTTCGCTTTTTCAAGTTCTTCGGCAACATCCGACTGGAACTGGGATAAATCATGACAGCCCGGTCCGGTCTCCTTCAGTACAAGAGGCGTCGGGTCCTCAACGAAACCATCTCCCGCCGAGCCCAGGGAAAAACTTTTTGCGCAGATATTTGCCGCAGCAATAACATCGCTGAATCTGGCAAGGAAGTGCAACTCCCCTTGATGGTGTGATGTGAGGGCGGAGGAGAGGTTGACGGAAAGTCGCCACTTCTCCGCGATAATTTGCCCGACATGGCAGTGATCGAAACCGAGGGTTTCTTTCTCCGCGCTGTATAACGGTTGACGAAGCTGTTGTGATTCCCTCAGGATATGACGGTAGTCTTCCGGAAAGCAGTGCATCATAGGAATCTTGCCGATATCGTGAAGAAGGCCGCCGACAAAGTATTCTTCCCGTGTATCGGCAGGAAGACCTTTACTGGCAGCAAGCATCCTGGCCGTGACGCCGGCGGCCAGGGAATGAACCCAGAAATCGTTCATGGAAAAACACCCCTCCTTACTGTCTCCCCCGAAGATACCGACAATAGACGTGCTTAATGCCATATTTTTGACAGTATTGAGGCCCAGCATGATAATCGCCCTGGTTACGGAGGTGACCGGTTCCCTGAGGGTAAAGAAGGCCGAGTTGATGAGCTTGAGTACCTTTCCCGTCAAGACAGGGTCCAGAGAGATCAGGCGGTTGAGGTCGTTGGGGGAGGTCTGGGGCTGGTTACAGACCTCGATTACCTTGGCAACCGTTGTTGGCAGACTCGGCATCCGATTGATAAAGGACTCTATCTGATGGCGGCTCTGCGCTTGATCGCTCATGATGCCAGTTTCTGCATCGCTTTTCGTTTACTTCTGTCTGCCGTCAATGATGGTACTCTGGAGCATTTGCCAGGCCTTGTCTACCTTCTCCTTTTCAGATGCTTCCCAGGTTCGGTCGGATTTGCCGGTTGAGTAAATTACAGACCGATTTCCGTCGCTGTCCGTAATTTCTTTCGTTCCCATGGTGTCGTAGGGGTTCTGTTTCGCCTCCCGTTCCTGTTCAATCATCAATTGAATGGTCCGGTCGCTGACCCCGGCCTTTCTCAGGGCCAGGACCTGATCAGGGGTGAGGGCAAGAACATTGGTAAAGGAAAGCATTCCCAAAAGCGTCCCCAAAAACATTCCCACAGATATTTGCCACCATGCCGTCTTCATTTATTCCTCGTCTCTTTGGGGTCATAATGTTGATAGTGCGCGACAATCTTTGGATTTTCCAACTCATCTTTCGTCATTTTCTGCAACATTTCCGTAGTGGTGATATCGAGCTTGAGGCGTTTGATCCTGACGTCAAGAAGGGGGATGTTTTTCTTGAATAGTTTTCGCCGGGCCATTTCCATGAAGGGTTTTTCCGCTAACTCATTCTGCATGGAGGTCCGGGCTTTAAGTAGTTCGGAAAGCTTCTTTTTCAAGAGTTCCAGCCTGTCTAGGGGTTCCTGATTGTCAGAATTGGCAACGGCGGGAGCGGGAGGAGGAGTATTTTCCCCGGCAAGGGTAGGTTTGTTGACGACCCCGTATGAGGAGGATTTTTTTTCCGGTTCATTTGCGGTTCGGATGCAGACATCCACAAAGAAAGGACCGCTTGGTGAGGTAAAGGGAATGACGATGCTCGGGCTTTTCAAGATATGGGTGATCGTATGGTTCGACCCGAAGACCACCGAAGGAATAGCGGCAAAGACGGTCATGCCCTTTTTTTCCAGTTGGGTGCGGGAGACGCCGGAGATCATGTTGGTAAGCTCGCCGACGGCGTCCAGAACATCGTGATTTATGGTAGTATAAGTTTCACCTAGCATCCGCCCCACAACATTGCAGATGCAACTTTCACTGAAACTGATCGCCAGCGAACCGATAGCGTCGCCGGTGATGCCGATAATTCCCGATACGTCGCCGTGGGCAAGATCGTCTTTCTTTACATAGGGTTTCCCCGGAACTGGTTGAAAAGAGGCCATTGTTTTTAGAACTTCTAACGTTCCATTCAAAAAAGGATTGATATATTCTACATCCATTGTTTTCGTCTATCCTGTCAGATTTGTTTAAATTTCATCAGCCAGCGGTCCCTTTTCTCGAAGGCCGCTTCGACAGCCTTCAGGATCGCTTCGATTCTTAAGGGTTTTGCAAAATAATCATCGAAGCCCGCTTCCCGGCATTCTTCGATATCGAATAAGCCGGACCAGCCCGTCATGGCATACAGGATGGTGAGAGGTTTCTTTTGACGCATTTGACGGCACAGCTCCATGCCGTTCACCCCAAATAGCCGTAGGTCGAGAAAGACGAGGGATACCTCCTGACGGGAAAAAATGTCCAGCGCCCTGTCCGCGCCGTCGGCTAACAATACCTCATATCCGGCATCCTCAAGTACCGTCTCCATGAAATCAAGCATTGACGGTTCGTCGTCTACGACCAGAATTCTTTTTCCCATGCCTTTGTCTCCAACGCTACTTCCAGTAAATGTTAAATAAAATAAAGGAACTGTGAGGACATGAATCTTTTATCCTTCTTAATATTATAGTCCTAATGAAATATTCCGATTGCATGAAAAAAATCAAGGAATTTATTCGTATATTTCAAACAAATATTGTGCCACATTTTATTATAAAGCTGTAAAAGGGATTTTGGAGATTCATTTCCCGGCGCAATGATGAATTATGTTCCATATCGGCACGCCGATATTTTCAGGTCATTGGGGCGTCCAGGATTTCCCGCACCTTACCGGAAAGATTTTCCAGTTTAAATGGTTTTTGGAGGAAGCCGTTACAGCCGCGGTTGAGGATTTCCTGGGCCTGGCCCGTAATGCTGTACCCGCTGGAGAGCAGGACCCGGACGGCGGGCTCGATCTTTCGCAGCCGGTCAAATGTCTCGCCTCCGGAGATCCCCGGCATGATCATGTCCAGAATGACGAGATCGATCTCTTGGCGTTTTTCCATAAATACCGCCAGGGCCTCCTGACCGCTTGCCGCAAGATAGACCTGGTAGCCGAGGGCTTCGATGAGTTCTTTAGTAATCTGGATTACCATCGACTCGTCATCAACCAGCAGGATGGTCTCATGTCCTTGCACAGCGTCCTGAGAAAGCGGTGTTTCCTTGACCACGGCCTTTTCCGACGCCGGTAGATAGATGGAAAAGGCCGTCCCCCTGCCGGGCTCGCTTGCCACCTGGATCGTCCCCCCATGCCCCTTAACAATGCCATAGACCGTGGCCAGCCCCAGGCCGGTCCCCCTGCCCATGCCCTTCGTCGTGAAGAAGGGGTCGAAGATCCGCTGCTTGGTGTTTTCGTTCATCCCCATCCCCGTATCGGCGACGTTGACCAGGATGTATCTTCCCGGGGGAAGGGTGGGGTCCGGTATAGCCGCTCCCGAGAGATGTACATTCCTGGTTTCAATCAAGAGTTCGCCGCCTTCGGGCATGGCCTGCCAGGCGTTGACATAGAGATTCATCAGTATCTGTTCCATCTGCCCCGCATCGGCCTCGATCGTCCAGAGATCCTCCGCGAGCTTGCTGCAAACGGTAAGCTCCTTCTTTGTCCTGCTGAAGATGGAGGAGCTTTTGCTAAGGAGGGTGTTCATGTCGATTGACTTGACATCATACCTTCCTCCTTGGGCAAAACCTAAAAGCTGTTTCGTCAGCTCCGCGCCGCTCCGGATCTGATCTTCGATGTGCTTCAGTCGGTCGTGATGGAGATGAGAGGGATCGAGATCCATCAACATTAGCGAAGTATATCCTTGCATCCCCATGAGAAGATTGTTGAAATCGTGGGCAATTCCTGCCGCTAAAGTCCCGATGGCCTCCATTTTCTGGGCCTGAAGAAACTGTGATTCCAGGCGCTTGCGATCAGTAATATCATGATGCGTTGCCAGGATGACCCGCTGGCCCCGGTACTCGGTAATCATACCCGACAGGAGAATCCAGAGATGTTTGTGCGTGGCCACTGTCTGTAACTGGACCTCGTAATCCGCTACAATCCCTCTTTTCAACACTTCTTCCCGCCACGCCGCTCGTTGCTCCGGGTTTACCCAGAACTTGTGGACGAGTTCCCGGTCAATCACATCCTCCAGCGGGCATTCCAACAATTGGGTGGCGCGGTGGTTGAGGTAAAGGATCTTTCCCGCCAGGGTGATGATGCTCACGCCGAAGGGTGCGTTTTCGATGAGCATGCGAAAGCGGCTCTCACTCTCCCGGAGGGAGAATTCTGCCTGTTTTTGAGTTGTGATATCGCGATAAATTGCCTGAATGAGAATCTCTCCCTGATGGCGGAAACCTACCCCCGTAGATTCTACATAGATGACCTCTCCCCGCAGATTTATCAGCCGATGCTCCCGGGGGAGGATCGCGGCGTGACTGCCGCCGGATGGATCGGGGGTTATAACCGCTTGAAAGATATTCTCTATTCGCTCCGCTGACAGGGGCCGGTCTTCGGGATGGACAAAATCAAGATAGCGCCGCCCCCGGACTTCATCGGAACCGGACGCCCCCAAGAGGCGCAAGGCCGCACCATTGAGCATGGTAATGACGCTGTCGGGATCGAATATCAAGATGGCGCTCGTTGAGATTTCAAACAATGACCGGTACTGCTCTTCCGTATCGTCAGGTTTTATTCCCGGCAATTCCAAGCGTTCCAGGGCGGCAATCCTTTGTCTCAGCGCCGCCAGCTCCCCGATCAGTTCCTGCTTTGTCTTTGTTTCATCGTTCATGCGGTATGAATTACCCTTTTCCTCGCTCTTTGATATCAATGAAGTATCTCTTCCACTAAACTTTTCATTTCTTCTCCCTTGAACGGTTTCGTCAGAGCGCCTTGAAAGCCGTAATCGCTAAAGTGCTCAATGACAGGATCATCCACATATCCCGAAGCAATGATGGCCTTGATAGATGGATCGATCTTCAACAGCCGCTCCATGGCCATCTGTCCTCCCATTCCCTGGCGCACCGTCAGATCAAGCATTACCAGATCAAAGGGTGTCCCGGACTGGAGAGCATTTTTGTAAGTATCAATTGCCTCCTGTCCATCCTTCACATCCGTTACCTCATAACCCATTCGCTCCAGATAGGCCCGCTCGATTTCACGAATGGGAGGCTCATCGTCCATGATCAGCACCCGGATCGTGCCAGTCGATAATACCTTCTTAACCTCTTTATCTTTCGACATGTCCGCCCGCGCCGGGAGGTAAAGTACAAAGGATGCGCCTTCTCCCGGCTGCGATTTTACAGTGATATGGCCGTCATGATTCTTCAAAACAGAATAGCAGACCGCCAGCCCCAATCCCAGCCCCTTCTGGGATGCCATCTTTTTCGTCGTGAAATAGGGATCAAATATCTTCGCCAGATGTTCCTCATGGATGCCGATTCCCTCATCAGCAAAAGTGATTTTGAGATACGGCCCCTCCTTCAGGTCAAGAACTTCTCCGGCAGTTACCAGCTCGTTCTCCGCCTGCACCGTCAGATGTCCTCCTTCCGGCATGGCCTCCACGGCGTTCGTTGTCAGATTGTAAAATACCTGTTTCATCTGGAGGTCATCTACCTCAACAGGCCAGAGGTTTTCCATGAAGTCGAACGTCGCCCTGACTTTTGTCCTCTTTACGTTCCTGTGGACGGCATCCCGGATGACCTCTACAGTATCAAATATTTCCATGAGGGGACCCCCACCCCGGGAAAAGGTGATTAGCCGGCTGGTCAGATCCTTTGTCTGGTCAACACTGCGAATGGCGTTTAGGAGCCGTTGGCGGGAAACATGACCAGGGGGTAGATCTATGAGGGCCAGATCAATATATCCCAGCACAATCGCCATCAGATTGTTAAAATCATGGGCAATACCCCCGGCCAAAACGCCCAGCGACTCCAGCTTGTGAGCCCGGAGAAATTCCTCCTCCATTTGTTTGCGCACGGTGATATTCCGATGTATACTGGTCATCTTTACTGGAAAGCCTGTCTTGTCGGTTTCAGTAAATATCCCCAGGGCGTGGACCCATTGCCATTCTCCTGATTTAGCCCTGATCTGATACTCCCAATCAAGATATTTCGTATGACCTGACATATAGTCCAAAAGCGCTTTTTCAAAGACAGGCCTGCTTTCGGGATGCATTTGATTTATCCACCATTCATAATCAAAGCGACTTTCTTCGGGTCCGTAGCCCAGGATTTTATGCCAATTAGCGCCGTAGTTGATTTTATTGGCTAACAAATCGACATCCCATAACCCCTGATCCGTGCCTTCCAGGACAAGCCCCATACGTTGCTCGCTATTCCGCAGCTCCTGCTCAAGCCTTTTGCGCTCGGTGATGTCACGGGCTGCGCCATAAATCCCGGTAAGAATCCCCTGATCATTTCGAATCCCGTTTATGACATTTTCAAGCCAACGGGCACTGCCATCCTTATGATAGTATTCAGCCTCAACAATAATTTTCCTTTCAGGATCTGACTGACCCTCCTGTTCAAGGGCAAGTTCTCTGGCTATGACATCCTGAACGATGGACATTGATGCAGGGGTCACCTGTTCATTGATGTCCCGACATAGATGTTCTTCCGGGCTAAATCCAAGCGTTTTCTCAACTGAGGGGCTGACATAGACCATATTGAAATTCATATCCATGGTCCATATGACATCATTCATCTTCTCGGTAAGAAATCGGTACTTCGCCTCACTTGCCTTCAGTGTCTCCTCCGCCTGCTTGCGTTCGGTGAGGTCAATATCAATGCAGAACAATTCGAGGGGAGATCCCGGCAAATTCATGAGCACGTGATTCGAAAATACGGCAACCCGCGACCCGTCTTTTCGCATGAGGGAAAGTTCTGCAGAAGGGATAGGTTTGCCGGTTTCGATCATCTGCTGAATGGCCTGCTTGACATCGCCCCGCATTTCCGGAGGAATAATGAGGTCCAGCAGGTGCTGTCCGATTGCCTCTTGCGCTGTGTATCCATAGAGCCGCTCGGATGCTTGATTCCAGTATGTGGTTGTGCCATCCCGTCTATATCCTTGAATCGCCATAGACGGAATGTTTTGGAGCAGACAGCGGAAGCGTTCCTCGCTCTCCTGTAAGGCATTTTCATTTCGCCAACGTCTTTCTTCAGAACCTATCGAAGCGGCCATAATGCCAAGCAAACGCTCTTCATCAGTGCTAGGTGTAAAATCATGCTGAAAAACGATGCATAAAGAGCCGACCGGCTCTGATCCCCATCGCACCACATGTCCGACATAGGTAGCAAGACCATAAGCGTGAATGTTGGGATCGGTTTGGGCGTATTGGCTTGAGGACAGGTTGCGGATATGGACAATCCTTTCATCATTTTTGCGAATGACATCATAACAAAGGTGCCCCTGCGCCCGGTCCTTTCTTTTAAAGTCTGCGGGCGTTTGCCACTGGCCGACAGCTACGAGCATATCCCCTTCCAGGCGGTTGTATATTGAGGCTGTGGCGCCCATCAACTCGCCGGTAAGAGCAGTCAAACGCATGATATTATCACCAGCATCATTCCCAAGGTTGAGCAGACATTCATTAATTGTACGCAATCTCTCCTCAGCGATCCGGCATACCGATTCCAGCCGCTCAAGTTCTGTAACTCTTTGTCTCAAAGAAGCCAGTTCCTGTCTCGATACCGGTTCCATATCTGATTGCTTGTGCATTTGGATACCCTCAGCGTTTGCCCGAAGGGCGTTTGGATGAGAAAAAATTCAAGTAAACTATCTAACGCCTGTATCTCAAAATGTCAAGATGGCAACAAGTATCTCAGTCGAACAACTATTCCAGACGCCGGAATAGTTCAAGTATCTGATATTGTTTAGCGAAAGCCGAAGTTCTTGCTACAGTTGTCTCTCTGGACATTCCCTATAATATTGAATAGATATATGAGGAAGAAGGTAATATAAGGGAAGGGCGGCAGTGGGATCACCGCCGCCCTTCCCTTATCGGAACAAATAGATCAAAAATCCTGGAAATCTTTTTCTTCCAGAGGAATAAGCTGATCGGGACGAACACCCTTGGCGCCCGTCGCCGCTGCTGGCCGCCTTCCCGGAGCGATGATTTTCTTCTTATCAGGATTGCTTGACCGTTGATATGGCAAAGCTCCTGTTACGGCTATGGTGTTACCGTTGCTGCTGCCGATCACGGCGATTAATTCCCCCACAAAAGCCTTCATCTGTTGGGCCTGGGCGTTCAATTCCTCGGCGGCGCTGGCCGATTCCTCAGCACTGGCGGCTGTCGCCTGGGTCACTTTATCCATATTGCCGACGGCCGTTGCGATCTGTTGAATCCCCTGCATCTGTTCCTGAGATGCCTGATGAATCTCCTTGATCATACTGTTGGTATTTTTGCCTTCATCCCCCATGGCATGGAAGGATTCAAGGGTATTTTTTACATGGGACATACCGTCGTCAATAAGCGTGGACATTTCGCCAATAATGACTTCGGTATTTTTCGCCGCTTCGGCGGATTTTTTCGCCAGGTTTCTGACTTCTTCGGCGACAACGGCAAACCCTGATCCCGCTTCGCCCGCCCTTGCCGCTTCAACGGCGGCGTTGAGGGCGAGGAGATTGATCTGGAAGGCGATTTCATCGCTCGCCTTGACAACCTTCGATGCCTTTTCACTGGATTCGCCGATCCGCTTCATGGAGGCGTCCGTCTCCTTCAGGGCCTTGTGGCTGCTTTTCATAAGTCCAAAAGTGATATCGCCGGATTTATTGAGGCTATCGGCGTTATCGAGGGTTCTTTGGGTCATGGACGAGAGTTCTTCGAGGGATGCGGAGGTTTCTTCAAGAGCTGATGCCTGTTCGGATGCCCCCTCGGCCAGGCTCTGGCTGGCGGAAGCGACTTGCGTGGAAGCAGACGTCACCTGTTCCGCCCCTTCCGACATACCCGTGACGACGCGATTGATCGGCAGGGTGATGACCCTGGTCAGGATGAATCCGAGAAAGATGAAAAAGGCGATGCCGCCGGCGGTTGACAATCCCATGAACCAGGAGGCCCACTTCGTGAGTGCACTGTTTTCCTCGGCCTTGGCCTGGGCGTTTTTCACTTCTGTTTCATAGAGTTGGTCGAACATCTGGAGGACCTTTGCCCCCTGGGGGGTCACGGTACCGAGCATGTAGTCCATGGCCTCGGCCTGATTGCCGGCGACGATGAGTTCGTCCATCTTGCTTCGCGTTTCTATATATTTGGTCAGTTGACTCTTGAAGTCTCCATAGAAACCCTTGTTCTGCTGATCAACGCGCTTTTCGTATTCCGCGACCAGCCCCATGATCTTCTTGTCCATTTCCTTCATGGCGCCGGCGCTGGCCACGGCGCGGTTATCGTCTTTCATAACGAACTTTTCCACTTGCAGATAAAGCGCTCTTACCCGCAACTGCATGAAATAGTTCAGAACATTAGATATATCATTAAGAGATTTCAGATTGTTCTCGTACATGGCTGTGCCGGCCCGGGCGCTTTTGTGAAGAAAGAAGATTCCGACCCCACCCCCGATAGCCAAAACCATGGATACCGCTACAAAGGCTACCAATATTTTTGTTTTTAATTTGAAGTTGTTCAATTTCTCCCCCACTCTTTGTGATGACAATCCGTCATGGATGTTTCATCTGTTAAAGAATGGGCGGCAAAAGAAATTAGCCGCCCTTTTAAAATTATTTATTCAGTCATCTGCCATTAAAAGTCATCTTCACCCATGGGAATCGCCTTTTCGGGAGATACTGCACGGGAGAGTCCCCGGGCCGCAGGAGCGGGCAACCGTTTCACCTTTGATGCCCCTGCCGTGTGTCCTCCCTCATAATTTGTCTTGAACATCGACATAATCGAGGCCAGTTCCTCGGCGCTGGCGGCGTTTTGCTGGGTGACCTGGTTCATCTCGGCCACGGCGCGATTGACCTGATCGATCCCCTGGGACTGTTCCTGGGAGGCGGCGGCAATCTCCGCCATCAGCTCCACAACCTTTGACGAACTCGTGGTCACCTGCTGAAAGGCATCATTGGTCGTATTTACCAGGCTATCTCCGCCTTTGACCTTGACGGCGATGTCGTCGATCAACTCGGAGGTATTCCGGGCCGCCTCGGTGGCGCGCATGGCGAGATTCCTGACCTCATCGGCAACCACTGCAAAGCCGGCGCCGGCCTCACCGGCCCGGGCAGCTTCCACGGCGGCATTCAGGGCCAGCAGGTTGGTCTGAAAGGCAATCTCATCGATACTTTTCACAATTTTCTGGGTCTGTTCACTCGACGAGGCGATCTGCTTCATTGATACCGTAAGATCAGCCATGGAGATATTCGCCTTTTGAATAGCCTGTTTCGCCGTGTTCATCAGGCTGTTGGCCTCGGTGGTGTTGCTTGCGTTGCGCCTGGTCATAGACGCCATTTCATCCAGAGACGCCGATGTTTCCTCAATGGCGGCCGCCTGTTCGGAGGCAGCCTCGGACAAAACCTCTGCAGTCATCAGAGACTGACCCACTGCTTCTCCCATTTTACTCTGCATGGTGTTCACGGAGTCGGCCAGTTCACCTATCTCGTCCTTCGAATCCACATCGATATCCTGAGTAAGATCACCTTCTGCTACCCTGCGAACAACATCGATTGTTTTCATGATGGGCTGGGTAATGATGCGGGCCATGAACACGTTGATCACGACAAACAGGAGCACGGCAATGATCATCACAATCACAAATATTTTCAGGACGGCGGAATAGCTTGTCATCGCCGCATCATATTTTTCCTTGCTGAGCCTGGTTTCAAGCTCCATAAGCTGCCCCAGGGTCTTGTTGAGGACCTGGTATTTATCATCCGTATTGGCCATGAACATGGTTGCGGCATTCAAATCCGTCGTGGCCATGTCCAGGATTCCGATGGCCGGGGTCTGATAGTCCTTCAATTGCTGCAAGGTGTCCTGATAGAGTTTTTTCTCTTCCTGGGTGAGGGTCTCTGATTTCAGGATATTCTGAATATGACCAAGGAGCTTTTCCATAGCGTTTCGCTGTTCCTTGGCCAGGGCCTCGGTCTTTTCCGCGCCTATATTTGCCCCTGCCCAACTGATGACCTTGTAGAGATTGGCATGAACATTGGCGATGGTTTTTACTAGTTCAGAACTGCTCTGATAAGCCTTGAAGCGGTTGTTGAAGATATCCTCGATGGCCGTCTTCTGCCCGCTAAGTCCGTAGTAGGATACATAGGCCAGCACCAATAAAAAGAAAATGGCGGTCATGGGTGCCAGGATCAACTTGTTGGCCATCTTTAAGTTGTTGATAATACGTCTCATATGCTCTTCCCCCTCTGTTAATGCAGCCAGACAGACTGGGGGTCTATCTGGCTGCATTGTCTTGGCCGGTTATTTATAGATCCCGCAGCCGAAGTACATATCCCCTTCCTTCACGAAATAGGATGACTTGGGCTCGATCCTCTTGGTCACCGGGTTTGTCCATGTATAATCAATCCAGCCTTTGCCTTTGGTTTTGGCTGCTTGGGTCATTTCATTAATGAACTGCTTTCCATTGCTGTCCTTGAGTTCCTTCAGGTTCTTGCCGATAAGGGCCTTGTTGGCGCCGTGGGCCAGCATGACAGAATTGAAGTCGATGACAAAGATATAAAGGTCTTTTTTGACGAACTGACCTTTGGGGTCATTAATGGCCGCAAAGGCCTTGTCCTTGCCGTTGGCCTTGTAATAGGCAATTGCTTTAGTCACGAGATCCTGGGCCTCCTTGGCCGTTCCCTTTTCCGCAGCGTAAACATAACCCGTTGTCAGCAGACAAATAATAACCGCCATCAAGATTTTTTTCATCCATTTTCCCCCCTTTATTTTAGTTTTAATCAATCAATGTATTCTGCCCCCGACCTCGGTGGTAGAATACATTGAGACAACAGATACTTTCCTATTTATAGATCCCGCAGCAGAAGAAATAATCCCCCTCCCGTTGGTAATAGGTTGACTTGGCGTCAATTTTCTTGGTCGTCGGGTTTGTCCAGTTATAATCAACCCAGCCTTTGCCTTTGGTTTTGGCCCCAATGGTCATTTCATTCATGAACTGCTTTCCATTGGTATCCTTGAGTTCCTTCAGGTTCTTGCCGATAAGCGCCTTGTTGGCGCCGTGGGACAGGCAGACCGTATTGAAGTCGAAGACAAAGACATAAAGATCCTTTTTGACGAACTGACCTTTGGGTTCATTAATGGCTGCAAAGGCCTTGTCCTTGCCGTTGGCCTTGTAATAGGCAATGGCTTTCCCCACGAGATCCTGGGCCTCCTTGGCCGTTCCCTTTTCCGCAGCATATACATAACCCGTTGTAAGCAGACAAATAATAACCGCCATCAAGATTTTTTTCATTCCTCTTTCCCCCTTCTTAAATATTATTGATTAAATAAATCGTTATCTACCTCTGAAACAGCCAATCCGCTTCTATTTATCCCCCCCTCTCTTCTCATTTCAATTATGACAGCCCGGGCCATACTCCGGGTGAAACATTCGCTACTTCACAGCGAGACCGTGAGGCCGCATTCATGGTGAAAAACGATCAGGCCATGCGATCCAGAAGACCCATCTCTTCCGAGTTAAGGACTTTGTCGATATCGAGGAGAATTTTGACGCCGCCTCCCGTTTTGGCCATGCCGAGGATATAAGCGGTGTCCATTTTGCTGCCGAAGGTCGGGGTGTCTTCGATGTCGCCGGCCTTGATGTTGAGGACTTCCGATACCGAATCGACGACGATGCCCATGGGAATTTTCGCGTTAGGTCCCGTTATTTCCACCACGATGATACAGGTCCTTTCCGTGTATTCCATGGCTTCCATGCCGAATTTCAGCCGCAGATCGATAACGGGAATAACCTTCCCCCGGAGGTTGATGACGCCTTTTACATATCCTGGCGTTTGCGGGACCGTGGTAATCGTCATCATACCGATAATCTCTTTTACTTTCAGAATGCCGATGCCGTATTCCTCTTCCGCCAGGGTAAAGGTAAGATATTTTCCCTCCCGATTGGAAATGGCCTTCACTGCCTGATCCATTGCCTTTATTATGTCCTCTGCCATGACCTATTTCCTCCTTTAATTGACTCTAAAGAGTCATATTTGTATGATAATATATTCTTATACTGTTTTGTTCTGCCCTGTCACAAGTTTTCACTCAGTTCAAACAATCCTTCCGGATCGATAATCAGACCGATTTGGCCGTCCCCAAGGATGGCGCCGCCGGATATTCCCTTGGTGTTTTTCAGGCCGTCCCCAAGGCTTTTGATGACGACCTCTGCCTTTCCGAGGATCTCATCAACCATGATGCACTTGGCGCGACCTTCCCCTTCCACAACGACGGTAATGGCATCCCACGGCTCGTGGTTGTTTGCCGCAATGCCAAACAAATCGGCCAATCTTATGAGTGGCAGGAGTCGCCCCATAACGGTGATCATTTCACCCTTGCCGATGATATTGGTGTAGTCCTTCCTGGCCGGACGCAGGGCCTGACGAATCGCTGTTGTCGGCAGGATATAACGCTCCTTGCCGACTCTAACGATCATCCCGTCGATGATGGCCATTGTCAGTGGGAAGCTGGTGATAAAGGTTGTTCCCTTGCCGGGGACCGAGGTAATGTCAATCTTGCCTCGCAGTTTTTCCACGGCCTGTTTGACCACATCCATACCCACACCGCGACCGGAGATATCCGTGACCTTTTCCGCCGTGGAGAGTCCCGGCAACAGGATCAGGCGGTAGATTTCATAATCCGTGAGATTGTCGTTCTCACCGACCACGCCGTTCTTGATGGCCTTCTGTAAAATTTTTTCTTTATTAAGACCCCTGCCGTCGTCGCTGATTTCGATGACAATATTGCCGCCGCGATGATAGGCCTTCAGTTCAATCAGGCCTTTTTCCGGTTTGCCGCTGCGGATTCTTTCCTCCGGGGTATCGATGCCGTGGTCAACGGCGTTTCTCACCAAATGCACGAGGGGGTTGTATATTTCATCGACCATGTTACGATCAATTTCCGTATCTTCACCCACCGGTTCAATGACGACAGACTTGCCGGCCCCCTTGGCAAGATCACGAACAAGGCGCGACATGCGCTGGAAAGTCTGCTTGATGGGGATCATGCGCAGGCCCGTCGAGGCCCGCTGGAGTGAAGAACTGATCCGGGAAAGCTGAGAAATATCGCGATGGAGATTGCGGTCTGAACTGATATGATGTTTAACATCCTGTTGAATGATCGTCTGAGTGATGACCAGTTCGCCGACCATGTCGATCATATCATCCAGTTTGCGCATATCGACGCGGATCATCGTGGCGTCCGTAGCCTGTTCCGTTTGTTTGCGCAGGGCGGTGGAAACCTGTTTGGGTGTGGCAATGCCCTTGCTGATAAGCGCTTCACCGATTTTCTTTCCCGGAACCTCCTGCGCTGTTTGCAGCCCCTCATCGAGGGCTGCTTGGGAAATGATTCCATCCTCCACGAGAATCTCCCCGACGCGTTTTCGTTGCGGGGGCGGTTCGACGCCGGACTCAACCTGTTTGATTCTTTCTTTCAGGGCGTTAATATCAAGCGATGGAGGCGGGAGCTGCCGACCTTCCATCTCGTTTTTCAAGTGCACGATCATGGCCTTCAAGGTGTCTGCTCCTTCGAGAACAACGTCGATCACCGCAGACGAAACTTCCAGCTCGCCGTTTCTGGCCTTGTCGAGAAGATTCTCCAGGCTGTGGGCCAGAGTTCTGATCTCGTCCAGATTCAGAAAGCCCGCGACCCCCTTGATGGAATGAAAGGGTCTGAAAATGGCGTTTATATATTCTTTATTTTCAGTATCCTGCTCGAGATTCAGGATGTTGACCTCAATCTCATCAATATATTCGAGAGACTCGGTAATAAAATCCTTCAGGAGCGACATGTCCTGAACTTCCGTTATACCATCGGGGGTTATATCATCGGGCCGGTCCTGTTTCTCCTGTTCCACCGGTGCTGCTGAATCTTCGCTTTTTGGCGCCCCTTCCGGTACGAAGCCGATCAACTTGGAAAGGGTTTCCAGATAAGTATCGATACTACCCTCGATCTTGCCGGAGAGCTGATATTCCTGGGCAAGTTGCTGAATAATGGTAATCCCTTTTTCGATGACAGCAAAACCTGCTTCCTTGTCCTTCACGGCATCGAGGATCATCTTTTCCAGAAGGAAACTCATTCCCGAGGACACCGTCTTGATCGGCCCCAACTGATGTTCCTCGGCCGCTTTCATTACGCCTTCGAGTTGATTAAGGAACATGCCCGCGGCAGGTATATCCACCTCGCGACCGCTAAGAAACAGGAAATCCGAGGCCATCTCATCGGCAAGTGCGATCAATGCATTGTCTGTCATGTTTATATCATCCTTATAATTTCATCTGCTATATGATCCAATGGCAGAACCTTGTCCGCCGCCCCCAGCTTGATAGCTTCTTTCGGCATCCCGAAGACCACACAAGATTTTTCATCCTGGGCGATGGTGCCTGCCCCGGCGTCCTTCATCTCTTTCAATCCTTCCGCACCGTCGGCCCCCATGCCGGTCAGGATAACGCCGACGGCGTTGGCCCCGGCATATTTTGCCGTCGATTTAAAAAGGACATCCACGGCCGGTCGCTGATGATGGACCATGGGGCCGGTTTTTACCTCCACGTAATACCTGGCCCCGCTCCTCCTTAAGAGCATATGAAAATTTCCCGGGGCAATCAGGCAGGTTCCGGGGACAACTGTGTCATTGTCCTGTGCCTCCTTGACCTGAAATTGGCAGAGGGTATTCAATCTGTCGGCAAAGGCGGTGGTAAAATTGGCAGGCATATGCTGAACGACGACAATGCCGGGGATGTTGGGGGGCAATTTCATCAGCACATTTTTCAACGCCTCCGTTCCACCTGTCGAAGCCCCGATGGCGATGACCTTGTGGGATGTCTGGGTAAGCGCCTTCATGGGCTCCGATTTTTCCCTTACCGCACTCGATGCTCCTGTGGCGGGGGACATGTTTACCCGTGAAGCCGCCCTGATTTTATCGGCTAACTGGGAACTCATATCACCGACACTGTATGAGCCGCCCGGTTTGGCGATGACATCCACCGCGCCGATGTCGAGGGCCTCCAGGGTCATTTTTCCCCCTTTCGGGGTCAGGGAGCTGACGACAATTGTCGGTACAGGATAGTACTTCATGAGTTTCTTCAGGAATGTCAATCCGTCCATCCTTGGCATTTCGATGTCCAGGGTGATGACATCCGGTTGCAGATTGACGATCTTATCCCTCGCCACAAAAGGATCCGGCGCCGTACCGATGATTTCAATATCCGGATAGCGGGACAGTTCCTCAGAAAAGATTTTTCTGACAATCGCCGAATCATCGACTATCAATACCTTGATTTTTTTCAAGTATTTTGGCCCTCCTGCCTCATGGTATCCTAAAAATCCATCTCCTCGGTATTTTGATCATTATCGCCGTATTCGCCTTCGCTGCTTAATCCGAGCACTTCATAGAGTAGTTTTCGCAGCTCTTCGGGAACAAAGGGTTTTTTTAGAAATCCTCTTGCCCCTAAGAGGGCGGCCTCTTTGATCCTTTCGGTATTGGCCTCGGTGCTGATAAAAACAACAGGAATCTCTTTAAAGAGCTGGTCGGAACGGAGGGCCTTCAAGAACTCAATACCATTCATTTCGGGCATATTGATATCAGAGAGAATAATGTCTACCCAGTTTCCCGCCAGGACTTCGAGGGCCTCACGTCCGTTCTGCGCCTCATAGCATTTATCGGTGCGGATGCCGGAGATGCCAATGATTTTTTTGATCACCGCCCTCATGGAAAGGGAATCATCAACGATTAGAATATTAAAAGTCATGGGCTCGATACCGATCCTTCCGTCATTTTTTATAGATGCTCGGTTCAGAATACTTGAAGGGATGGGACAATCCCGTGAGGCTTTCTGAATGACCGACGAATAAATAACCGCCTTTTTCCAGGTGTTCGTAATATTTATTGACCAGGACGCTTTGGGTAGCCTTATCGAAATAGATCATGACATTCCGGCAAAAGATGACATCGAACCGGAATTGTTGCGGAAACGGTTCAATGAGGTTCAAGCGTCGGAATTCTATCAGGTCGCGGAGATCCTTTTTCACCCGGTAGAGCCCTGCAGAAGGGCCGGTGCCGTACTGGAAATATTTCCTTAAAAGGGGTTGGGGGATCTTGTCGGTTCTTTCGGTCGGATAAACGGCAGCCTGGGCCGTTTTCAGGACCTTAGTCGAGATGTCCGTCGCCAATATTTTGACATTGACGGCGCTGACGTTGACTTGTTCCCTGACGATCATGGCTATGGAATAGGGCTCTTCTCCCGTAGAGCATCCGGCGCACCAGAGGTTGAGTTTTTTATTTTCCGACAATTTCGGTAAAATCTTCTCCAACTTTCGGAAGTGGCTCTCTTCTCTGAAAAAATAGGTCAGGTTAGTGGAGATGGAATCGATCATGGTGATCAATTCCTCCTGACCTTCACGGGTCGTCACATACCCGTAATAATCGGCAAAGGATCTGAAATTGCCTTCCCGGAGACGCTTTCCCAACCGGGCCTTGACAAGCTCTTTTTTCCCATCGTGCAGATGGATTCCGCACTGCTCGTAAACAAGCTTGCTAATCCGGTCAAAATCACTGTCTTTCAAGTCGGCATTCATCAATTGCATATCAGAAGTCCGAGAAATTACTATCGTCAATAGAACTATGCTTCGTTACCTGCCGCCCTTTCATGGCGCTGGAATGATGAGCCGGCGATTTATCTTTCCCGCTGGCCCCGGTAAGGCGGAGGACCTTGCGCAATCCCGACGTCCTCGCTCCGGCAGCGCCGGAAGCGGCGCTGTGCATGTGTTCCGTATTCCCCCCGATGATATTCGTCAATTCCGCGGTGACATGCTTCATCTGTTCCGCCTGGGCGTTCATTTCTTCGGACGCGGAGGCGGATTCTTCCGCGCTGGCAGCCGTCTCCTGGGTTACCTTGTCCATTTCCGCGACCGCCTTGGTGATCTGGTCAATGCCCTGAGCTTGTTCATTGGAGGCTGCGGAAATCTCGCCGACCAGTTCGCCGACCTTGGAGGCGCTCGCCGCTACTTCCAGGAATGCCTCGTTCGTCTTGGATACGAGATTGGAGCCGTCCTTGATCTTGATTACCGTGGTTTCGATAAGGGCGGAGGTATTCTTTGCCGCTTCCGCCGCCCGCATGGCCAGATTTCTGACTTCTTCGGCGACGACGGCGAAACCGGCCCCCGCTTCCCCGGCCCTTGCCGCTTCCACAGCGGCGTTCAGGGCCAGCAGATTCGTCTGGAAGGCGATCTCATCGATGGTTTTGATGATCTTCGATGTCTCCATGCTTGCCGCGGAGATGTCTCCCATCGAACGGGTAAGTTCGGCCATGGAGTCGTTGGCCCTCTTGACCACAGAATTGGCCTGTTTCATAAGACTGTCCGCCTGAGAGGCGTTGCCGGCGTTCTGCTTGGTCATGGAAGACATTTCTTCCAGGGAAGAGGATGTCTCTTCGAGGGCCGAGGCCTGTTCGGAGGCCCCTTCGGCGAGAGACTGGCTGGCGGTGGCTACCTGGCTTGAGGCTGCGGCTACCTGCGTAGAGGCTTCGGTCAGTTCTGCCGTCGCCTTACCGATAGGAAGGGTAATGCCTCTGGCAAAATAGAGAACGCCCACCACGGTGAGGAGAAGAAATACGCCGGCGAAGATAAATATAACATTGCGGATTGCATGGGCGGCCCCAAGAAATTCCGCTTCATCCTGGGTGACGCCGATAGCCCAGCTTGAAATTTCCACGGGGGCAAAGCCGGCAATCTTGTTCACACCCTTGAATACATAATGATCCGAGGCCGTCTCAAAGGCGAGCATTCTTTTGGTGATATTTTCCATGCCCTGGATGTTTCTCATATTCAGTTCGAGAACGAATTCCTTTTTGGGATGGGCGATGACAAGGCCCGTTTTATCCGTCATAAAGGCATACCCGGTCTTGCCGATTTTAATCGAGGAGATTTTTTCGATCAAGGTGTCGACTTTCATGGCCGCGGCGATGATACCGGAAAAATTGCCGTCCTTATAAACGGGGGCGGCGACCACGGCGACGGGGTATCCCGTCTTTTTCGACTTGATCACCGTCCCGACGTTGGCTTTACCGGCCTTGGCCGTGACAAAATAATCCCGTTCCCCGATGTTGATGCCGTTGTATGATCCTCCGATGCCGTCTGCCTTAATGAGGCCCGTTGCATCGGCCACAAAGAGGACTTCATATTCACCGCCGATTTTTTTCATCATCTCCGTGAGCTTAGCGGCGGCGAGGTCACTGTTTCCACCCGTAGCGTCAATAAAGGCCGGGTCAACGGAGAAGGCCGTCAGCATCTTGATTTCTTCCGCCAGGGTCATCTGGACCATGGCGGAGAGGTTTTTGGCTACATTAACAGATTGTTCGAGGGAAATTTCCTGAAGGGCCGTAGATGATTTGTAGGCCGAAAAAATGCCGACCACGAGAAGTGGTATAAGGACGATCAGGATACCTCCCGTTAAAAGTTTTGTGCGCAACGAGGATCTTTTCATATATAATTTAATTCTCCTTCATAGGTTTGTTTGCCCCGCATGGATTGCTCCGTCCTGAGGATGTTTGCAAAATCAAGGCCATGACGTGCCGTCAATTCAACGGGATTGTAAAATCTCCCTGAATACCCCTTCATACCCTGGAAGGCACAAGCGAGACCTGCCCCAACTAAGTGCTCTCAGTAAAAAATTCTTGACTTTGCGTGATATTTTGACAGAAGATGTCAGACTATTGACGTCCTTCCGGCATAAACAAAGGAAAGAAAGATCTTTATGAAAGCATTCAGGATTCTCATTGCCGAAGACGATGAACTCAATCGTCAGAATTTAGTGGATCTTGTCGAGGAAAGCGGTTACCTCGCCAAGGCCGTGGCAGATGGAAAACAGGGCATGGAGGAATTTGTGAGAGACCGCTATGATCTCGTGATCACCGATCTGCGGATGCCCAACGCGGATGGTCTTGAATTGTTGCGGTTTGTCAAGGAAATGAACCAGAATAATCTCGTGATTCTCGTCACGGGCTACGCCAGTGTCCACTCCGCTGTTGACGCCATGAAGATGGGCGCTTTTGACTACGTCACCAAGCCTCTTAAAAACGATCTTGTCAAAATTACCATCGAGCGGGCGTTATCCTATGTAAAACTGAAGGAAGAAAATGTTCTCCTCAAGGGTCGATTGAAGAATCACCCCGATTTTGGTAAAATGATCGGATACAGCGAACCGATGAAGAAAGTATTTGAAAAAATAGAGAAGGTGGCGACGACGGATAGTACCGTCCTCATTCACGGCGATAGCGGCACCGGAAAAGAACTGGTCGCCCGGGCAATTCATTTCAATAGCGAGCGAAAAGATAAACCTCTTGTTCCGGTCAATTGCGGTGCCATTCCGGAAGAACTCCTGGAGAGTGAGCTGTTTGGCCACGAAAAGGGGGCCTTCACCGGGGCGATCCGAACCAGAATCGGCAGATTCGAACTTGCCCAGGGGGGCACGATCTTCCTCGACGAAATAGGAGACATGAGTCCCGCCCTGCAGGTGAAGTTGTTAAGGGTGATTCAGGAGAAGCAGTTTGAAAGAATCGGGGGCGTCAAAACCATCAACGCCGATGTCAGAATTATTGCCGCGACGAACCAGGATCTGGAAAAACTTGTCGAAGAGAAGCGATTCCGGGAAGACCTTTTTTATCGCATCAATGTCATCCCTATTTATTTGCCCCCCCTCAGAGAAAGGGGGATGGACCTGCCGATTTTGGCAAATCATTTCTTGAAGAAGGTCAACAAATTAAAGAAGAAGGATGTACAACGTATTGCCCCGGCGGTGATGAACATGCTTATGGAATACCCCTGGCCGGGTAACGTGAGAGAACTGGAGAACTTGATCGAGATGCTTGTGGTCATGAAAGAAGAGGGTGACATTGGCATCGAGGATTTACCGAACAAGATAGCTCAGAGAAGGATTCCCGCCTCCACCCAATACAGCGGTGATTTTCCGGAGGAAGGAGTTGATTTCAACAACATGGTCGTTCAGTTTGAAAAGGATCTCCTTTTAAAAGCCCTTGACAAATGCGGCGGTGTAAAAAACCGGGCGGCAAAGATGCTCAATCTGAATCGCACCACTCTTGTTGAGAAACTCAAAAGGCTGTAACTACCTTTCATTATATCTGGCCTTAAATTTGCATTTCGTGAGACAGAATTGCGATGCAGATCCGCTCATGGTCGTTTCTCGGTGATCAATTCAGATGGAAGCGATTTCTTCATATCAATGAGAAACATGTTTCTCATTGATTACGGATCGGGCGTGAGGAAAGGAATTGTAATATTTCAATTATGGCTGATCTTGTTGTAGGAATTTCAGACCTGAAGTGCAGCGGACAACAGAATGATGTTATTATAACCTATGCTTTGGGTTCTTGTATCGCCGTTGTCATCTATGACCCGATGGCGCGAGTGGGGGGCATGCTGCATTTCATGCTTCCAGATTCAACGCTGGATAAAACCAAGGCGGCTGCATTACCGGGTATGTTTGCCGATACGGGGGTTCCCTTGCTCTTCAAGAGCTGCTATCAGTTAGGCGCGGAAAAGAAGCGAATGATCGTAAAGATTGCCGGTGGGGCAAGTATTCTCAACGATGCGGATTATTTTCGCATCGGACAAAAGAACATCACCGCGATGAGAAAATTATTCTGGAAAAACAATGTACTAATCAAAGCAGAAGACACCGGGAAAAACTGTAACCGTACGGTTAAGCTCCAGCTTGCCGACGGCAAGTGCTTCGTTAGATCTTCTGGTGGAGCGGTAGAGGAGTTATAATGCTCGACAGAATCCTCCTTTCAATTAATAAATTGCCGGCCTTTCCGGCGACTGTACAGCGGGTAGCCGAACTTCTTAAAAATGAGGACTATTCGGTCAATGAAATCGTAGCGGTCATTAAATTCGACCAGGCTGTCACCGCAAATATCCTTAAAATAAGTAATTCCGCTTATTTTGGTGTCCGTCAAAAAATCAAGACCATTCATGACGCCGTCGTCTATTTGGGGCAACAGCATCTCGTCCGCGCCATTCAGACGGCAAGCATCTCGAAGTTCTTTACAAATAAGGGTTATGGCGATAAAGCCAGCGAGCTATGGGAGCATTCGGTGGCCGTTGCCCTGATGTCGCAGATTTTGTCGCGTCAGATGTACCAACAGGAAAATTCCGTTCTTTATACGGCAGCCCTGCTCCACGATGTAGGGAAATTGGTGATGGGCGAGTACGTGCAGGATGCGTCCAAAAAGATCTTCGAACTTGTAAATAATCACGCTTATTCGTTTCTTGAGGCTGAGGAAGAGGTTGTTGGCATCAATCACGCAGATCTTGGCGGGCGGATCGCCGAATACTGGAACTTCCCTGCGGAAATCAGAGATGCCATCGCCTTGCATCATCGCCCTAATCTTATCGATCCCGAAGGGAAGGTATTAATCAGTCTCATCTACCTGTCCGATCAGTTCTGCCTGACGATGGGTATCGACGGCGGGATGGATGGCCTTGCCCACCGGGGATTCAGCGAGGTGACGAATAAATTTCAATTAAGGGAATCCGACATCGAAAAGTGTATGCTCATGCTCCTGGAGCAGTTAAAACAGGCAAATGAATTGTTGCGTATTGTTGATAAATAATCTTATAATCAACCAATATAACTGAGGCGCATCCGAATATGGAACAGAACAAGATATTGAGACAAAACCTGCTGAAGGCGGTTTTCGAAGTATTTGAAAAAATGTATTATATATTTCTGGAACCGGTAGAAGGTGAAGCCGCCGGGAAAGATTTCAGCGCCGTCGAGATTGGCTTTTCCGGCGATATAGCTGGAAGCATCATTGCTCGATTTCCTCAGGAATTGTCGATGATGATGGCGGCAAACGCCCTGGGAATGGATGATCAGGAAATGTCCGACCAGATCCTGGCGGATTGCCGGAGAGAATGCCTCAATATGCTCTGCGGTAATTTTCTGCAAAAACACAACGCTGACAAACTGTTTCATATGACGTTGCCAAAAGCCGTCATCGGGAAGGGCGGAAGTGAACTTGACGGCCAGAGGCAAATTTATAAACTCGATCTAAATTTCGAGTCCGGCCATATTCCCTTGCGCGTGGAAATGATCATATATCAGCAGCAGTGCTGATAAAGAATGGAAGAATATAAAGTGTTCGGGAGGAGCCATGGATAAAAACATTAAGATACTTGTTGTTGATGATTTTGCCACGATGAGGAAAGTCATCAGGAACATTCTCAAACAGGTTCAATACGAGAATATTGTGGAAGCGGAAGACGGCGTCGTGGCCTTAAATATTTTGAAATCACAAAAGATTGATTTTGTGATCAGCGACTGGAACATGCCGAACATGACGGGTTATGAACTTCTCAAAGCGGTGCGGGCCGACCCTGAAATCGGAAAGACGCCATTTCTTATGATTACGGCCGAGTCGCTTCAGGAAAACGTTGTTGCCGCAGTCAAGGCCGGGGTCAGCAATTATATTGTGAAGCCGTTTACCGCCGAGACGCTGAATGAAAAAATAACGAAAATTATGGAAAAATAAGGGGAATAGAGGCGAGTAACGCTATGAACGTCAAATTTATCAATCCTTTTTTAGAAGCGACCATCGATGTGTTGAAAACGATGGCCTTTGTTGAACCAACTCCGGGTAAGCCCTATCTTAAAAAGGACAACTATGCCAAGGGCGACATATCGGCAATTATCGGTATGACGGGGGCGGCAAAAGGGTCTCTGGCATTGACTTTTTCTGAATCCTGCATCGTCAGGATCGTCTCCAACATGCTTGGTGAGGAGATTAAAGAGATTAACGGAGATATTAAGGACGCCGTCGGTGAGATTACAAATATGGTGTCCGGGTCGGCGCGGAAAAGATTGGAAGCTGAAGGCTTTACCATCTCCGCCGCCATTCCCACGGTGGTTTCCGGGAAGGGCCACTCGATTGTCCACGTCATGGGGGGGCCAAGCATCATTATCCCCTTCACCACCGATCACGGCCCTTTTGTTGTTGATGTCTGTCTGACTGAGAGCACCTAAAAGTAATGATGCGAAGGGAAGCGGAAGTGAGCGTCTGCCCTACCTTAATTGCTGCATGACCTGTTGCCGGGGCTGGAGAACGATAATACTGATTCTCCGGTTCCGCGGATCGTTCGGATTTTCCTTGATGTACAATTCCTGATCAGCATATCCTACGACTCTGGCGATAGCAGTGGGTTCAATCCCGTTGTTTTCCAGTTCCCGCCGCGCCGAAGAAGCTCTGGCGGTAGAAAGTTCCCAGTTGGTCACATGTGCGCCTTTGGCTGTAAAGGGAGCGGCGTCTGTATGGCCTTCGACGGCGATGCGATTAGGAAGGTCTTTGATATTCTCGGCAACAAGCTTGATGATTTCCTTGCCCCGGGCGCTCAGATCATTGCTTCCCGCCGGAAACATCATGCTTCCCTCCATATCGATCAATTGGATCCGGACACCGCCCTCGACGATGTCGATGACGACCTGGTTCTTGGAGCTCTGAAGTTTCTGCTCCACCGATTTTTTCATCTTGGCGACAAGATCCGTAGCGCCCGCCTTCCCGATGGGAGGCGCCATACCCAAAGGGCTGGGGGATTTGTCCAGCATTGATTTGCTTGATGCTGACGATGACGATTGCTCTTTAAAGACATTCGGTTCTTTGAAATATTGGGAAACGGCCGCTTTCTTATCAGGGGAGACCATCGAGATCAGCCACATCAACAGAAAGAAGGCCATCATCGCCGTCACGAAATCGGCATAGGCGACCTTCCATGAACCGCCATGATGGCCTTCTTGTTTCTTGTTTCTTCCTCTTTTGATAATTATGGTTGCTTTGTCGTCCATTTATTTCTTTTGCGCCCGCAATGCTTCTTCGACTTCCAGAAAACCCGGTTTTGATTCATGGGGGATGACCCGGCGCCCGAATTCCAGGGCCACCTTGGGGGCGGCGCCGCCGACAAAGGACACCAGCGCTACCTTGTAAACCACCAGATACTGTAATTCTTCCATGGCGACGTGTTCGAGATTCTTCCCCATCGGTCCAACATAGCCATAGCAGAGGAGAACGCCGAGAAATGTTCCCACCAGGGCAGCGCCGATGCTGTTTCCCAATACGGAAGGGGGCGAATCTATTTTTGCCATGGTCAGGACTATCCCGAGAACGGCCGCTACGATACCGAGACCTGGGAGGGAATCGGCGGTAAAATTTACCATCTTGGAAGGGAGGATCAGTTCTTCAAAATGACCTTCCAATTCCGTATCGATGAGGGCTTCCAGTTCATGAGAGGCTATCGTGGTCGTCATGACCAGCCGCAGGGTATCGGTGATGAGACCGATGGCACGGTGGTTGTGTAAAATCTTCGGGAATTTGTTAAAAAGAAGACTTTTTTCGGGGTCGTCCACATCGCTTTCAATGGAAACAAGACCCTGTTGCCTGATTTTGTAAAAAATTCCATTGAGCAGTATCAGTGATTCCATATATTCCTGCTTGCCATAGGGCTTGTGTGTAAGGGTGGCTAACACGGCGGCCATGACGGTCTTAGCGGTCTTCAGGGGTGCAGCTATAAGAAAACCGCCACAAGCAGCCCCGCCGATGATCAACAGTTCCACCGGTTGGAACAGTACTTCTAATTTACCGTGTTCCAGAAGGTAGCCGCCGATCACGCATGCGGTCACGAAGAGCACTCCAAAAATGACAAACATAGATTATTTCACTTCCTTTTCTCTCTAAGAATTTCCCGTTCCTTTTCAAAAACGAAGCGGACGATTTCATCCCTGATCTTGTCGTCTATCTTGACATAACTCAGAACCGTTACGTACCCGCTGGTCTGCTTTTCAGTTTTGACAACTTCACCATAGAGATAAAGGTACAGCCCCGCCGACTGCCCGGAAGACAAAACAAGCTTCATTTCCAGAATATCACCGGACTGGAAAGGATCTTTAGTTGTAAAATTAATTCCGTTGCCGCTGATGTGGACCGCCTTGAAGGGAAGAGACTGAAAGCCCTCACCTTGGAGCGTTATGAGCCGGATAAGGGAATCGAGCTTTGTATTGATCACACGTAACCATTCGTTGAGAAGGGGTTCCTCAACCTCCGGCAGCATGGAGTAATCCGGGATGGCCATATTACCTGAGATTCGGGAACGAACCACCGGATGTTCATCCTTTGATATAAGACGATAGGCCATGGGAATGTAGGCATAAACACGGGTGTATTCGCGACGGTTCATGGTTATACAGTCTTCAGATGTCATATTTCCCCCTATTTGATGAATAATGAAAATTGCCTTGCAAGTGGGGTGCCACCTGCCTGGTAAAGAGCGCAGGGAAAAATCATGGTACGGTAATTGCTGTCAGGCACTGTGACTACTTTATTGAAAGGCAATCCGGCATGGTGAAAACAATTTGTATCTTTATGACTTTACTGGCCTTTATTGTCTCAGCGCAAACCGTTTATTCCGAACCCAACAAGATATTCACCATTCAGGTCATCACAAATAAAGAAAAGAATAACGCCCTGAGAGAAGCTAAGAAGCTGGAGGCTGAAAAAGTGAACGATATCAGGGTGGAGAAAATCGGTGAGCAGTATGTAGTCAGGATCGGCAAATATTCCAAACAGACGGATGGAACGGCAATTTTACAAAAGATTCGGCAAGTTTATCCGGAAAGCATGCTCCGCACGGCCTATGATATGCCTGAACGTCAACTTTATGAAGCAAACACGTCTGTGAGGAAATCGACGGAACCCAAGCCTGCGGTAGAGAAAACCGTTAGAAAATCTGCAACTCCCCAACCCGCCGTAGAGAAGGCAGTGGGAAAATCCACGACTCTGCAACCGGCGGTAGAGAAATCAAAATTACGTGAGCGTCATCGTGTTGACTATGCGTCGGAAAAACTCAAGGCGACTTCGCCGGCGGCGTCCGTTACAACCCCACCGGTGGCACAAGCTAATTCCCCACAAGCCGTTGCCGTTACCCCCCCTCCGATGGTGTCAGCCGCAGCCATACAGGCGGCGCCCGCTACAACGCCGCCGGTAGCATCCGTCCAGCAACAACAAGGGGCGCCGCAATATTCAATTATTGGGAAGGCGATGCAATCATTTCAAAATCATCAGTATGATCAAGCAGCGGAGATGTTCTATGCAATAACACGTCAAAAAAATGTCGATATCCCGACATACGAAAGAGCAGTCCGCCGCTTGGCAGATTGTTATTTTTTCATGGGCGAGCAGGGATTTGCGGGAAAATATATTATTGCCGTTGAACATTACAAAGCCATCTTGCGGAATTATCCGGATCCGAAGGAAGAGAATGATTTGGCCTATTATCGATTGGCGATGTGCAATGACAAGTTGAAATTCTATTATGAAGCGGGTGCCGCCTATGACGGACTCGCGAAAAAGTACCCCGACTCGACATTTATCCAGGAAGCCATGTTCGGGGTCGGGGTGATGACGCGAAAAATCGGCAGGTACGCTCAGGCAGCAGACCGCCTACAGTTATATCTAAAAAAATATCCCACAGGTAAATACAACCGGGAGGCAAGATTCTCGTTGGCGGAAAGCTACTACGAAATGAAGGATCTGAAAAACGCCCTTCAATTATATGAAGATATTCTAAAAAGATGGCCGAACAAGGCAGACATACCCAGGGATGCCATCCTGTATATGGGATGTCTGCAGTATGAATCGGGAAGGTATGAAGATGCCATCGGATCGCTGTCGTACTTTTTGAGCATCTATCCCCAGGGCGACCAGGCTAAATCGGCTTATTATGCTTTAGCGGCGTCATTTTACGGCAGCCGCCAATACCGAACCGCCGTGCAACTTTTTTCCAAGGTCATTGAAGCATATACAGGCTCCCGGGAAGCTACGGAAAGCTTGATTGCCCTGGCGAATCTGGGGATTCTACATCCGGAACTAAAATTTCCCGCACCTATGCCGGGCAGCAAATATGTCGAGGACCCCATTGCCAACTATGATCTGGTTCTTTCTGCTCTCCCCGACAGTGAAACCATGCAGCGCGTCCTTTATCTGAAGGCCCGTGGTTTGGAGAAAACCGGTCGTTTTCTTGAAGCCTTTGAAATATCAAGTGATGCAATCTCAAGATATCCCAAGGGACCATATACACCGGAAACGTCAAAAGTTCTAAAAAGCGCCTTCAAATCCCTGGTCAATGATTCATTCGCCCGCGAAGATTATCTCTCTATGGCTGACCTGTATTTTAAAACCTTCCATAAAGGGTTTTATGACCAGCCGGATGATGACGCGCTGATGAAAATCGCTACGGCGCTGCAAAAACTTTCATTCAAAAAAGAGGCGATGTCGATGCTTAATTATATGGATGCCGTCTGCAAAGACAGCATTGTCAGGGCAAACATCCAGAAGGATATTGAAAGTCTGAAACAGGGGGAGGCCACCGGGAATGAAAATCTCCTGAGTGCAGGGGACCGTCTGTATTTAGAAGGAAAATACCAGGAAGCCATGAAGTGGTATGAAGGCGCCCTCAACAGTTCCGATAAAGCCGATAAGCGCTGGATTTTGTACCGCCTGGCGTTGTGTGAGATAAAAGCGTCCAATGGGGACGCCGCCAAGAAGAAAATTGCGAACCTCAAGGGAGGCGGTGAAGACGCCTTCTGGACCAAAGTGGCTGATTATATGTCGGAAGAAGCCGCGTGGAAAGGGAAAAATATGGGATTGGCGCCGAATTGAAATTGAAGCCGGGGAACCTAATGAAAAGCCTTAACCGCCATCATAAAGAAGATGAGCAAAAACAATCATTCACAGATCTTGCGGCGGAGCTTGCCCATGAAGTTCGCAATCCTTTGGGGAGCATCGAACTGCTTGCTTCTCTTTTGATGAAAAGCACGGATGATCAGACGAATATAAGGCGAGCAGCACAGATTATTAACGCAGTGAAAGAAATTAACGAAAGAATAACAAATATGATGGTTTCAACGAGGGCGAGGGAAATCGTTTTTGGAAAGATTCAGATCCACGACATTATAAGAGAAATTCTGCAATTTTCCGAGATGATGCGCGACGGGAAAACTCTCTTTCTGCTGATGAAGTATGCGCCGTCAGAACCGGTAGTTTATGGAAACGGGGAAATGCTCAAGCAACTATTTTTGATGCTTATTCTTAATGCCCTTCAGTCTATTCGGGAAGGGGAATATCTTTTCATTGAAACGCGCTTCAAAATCGAAGACACGCAGGCGTCGAAATCTTCTGATATGAATAACAGCGGGAATTTCGATATTCGTTTCTCTATGAAAACAAGTGCAGAAAAAAGGGCGAGCATGAGAACCGTGAACAGTCTCGAATGGATCTTTCAGAAAGAAGAAATGAAAACGGGTCTTGGGATTGCCGTCGTTTCCAGCATCGTTGAGATGCATCAGGGCTCCGTTCATCTGGAAAAAGACGAAGACAGCATGGTATTTTGTATATCTCTGCCGGCATTCGCTGATTAAAGCTGAAATGAAAAACAAGAAAATACTCATTGTGGATGACGATCTGACCATGAGGATGGCCCTTGCCGACTCTCTTGAGACGAGCGGTTATGATGTCTGTATTGCCGAAAATGGCGATGAAGCCCTTAAAATGTTTGGAAAAAATCATTTTGAAGTTGTCGTGACGGACATGAGAATGCCCAAGATGGGTGGGATGGATGTCCTTAAAGAAATAAAAAAAATATCCCCCCAGACACCGGTCATTCTCATTACGGCGTACGGAACGGTAAAAACAGCTGTGGAAGCCATGAAGGAAGGGGCGGCTGAGTTTATCATGAAGCCCTTCTCCCTTGATGATCTGGAATTCGCGGTCAGAAATGTTCTGGCGTCGCGAGTTGAGTTGGATACGCCGAACGATGATCTCGCGGATGCATCATACCCGGCCTCGATGGAAATTATTACCAGAAATGACAGAATTATAAAACTCCTTGCCATGTTGAAAAACGTCGCCAAAAGCCGGTCAAGCATATTGATTCAAGGGGAAAGCGGCACCGGCAAGGAATTATTTGCCCGGTTCATATATCTTCACAGCAAGAGAAGGCAAAACCCGTTTGTTGCCGTCAATTGTGCAGCCATTCCCAACAATCTACTCGAAAGTGAAATGTTCGGTTACGAGAAAGGCGCTTTTACGGGCGCCCTTTTTCGTAAACCAGGAAAATTTGAACTGGCCGATGGAGGGACGTTACTCCTTGACGAGGTCAGTGAAATGGATGTTCAACTTCAGGCCAAACTCCTGCGCGTCGTTCAGGAAGGTGAAATCGATCGGTTGGGAGGTAAGGCCCCCGTACCTGTTGACGTTAGGATCATTGCAACAACCAATATCGACTTAAAGGCCGCTGTTGAAGATAAAAAATTCCGTGGGGATTTATTCTATAGATTAAACGTCATTCCCCTCGTTATACCGGCTTTGCGTGAACGCAGGGACGATATTCCCCTCCTTGCCGATCATTTTTTGAAAAAATACAGTCAGGCTAACGACACAAAGAAACCGGATCTATCCCCGCAGGCAATTGACTCCTTGATGGGCCATGACTGGCCGGGCAATGTCCGGGAGTTGGAAAACACCATGGAAAGGGCGATCCTGATTTGTGAAAATAATGTTATTCATCCTGGAGATCTTTTCCTCGAGGGCGATTTATTTAAGGAACCTCCCGATTTCTTATCAGGGCATCAGGAGTCTGTAAAATTGCATATGGACACAGCAAATATGACTTTGAAAGACGTCGAAAAGGCGCTCATTTATGAAACCCTCTCGAAAGTAGACGGGAATAAAAGCAAGGCGTCACGGCTTTTGGGAATCAGTGTGCGCACGATGAGAAACAAGCTTCATGAGTATCAGTTGGAAGGCCATGGATTCAGCGAGGATGAAGAAGAATCATAATGGTATATGCTTTGCATGACTGTTCAATATAAATCAATAGAGAGAAAATAGGATGCCGCCATTATTTAATAAAACATTTGATGTCCTCTCAAATATGCTGACCTACCGGTCGAAAAGGCACCAAGTCATCCTGTCAAATGTTACAAATATCGATACTCCCGGCTTCAAAGCAGCGGATTTGACCTTTCGTAAGGATCTGCGGGAAGCTATGGTGAGCAAGGGCAAGGTGCAGATGATCAAGACCCAGGATCGGCATATGGCGCCTGAACTAAACAAGAATGATCCTGGAAATTACGAGACTAGTGAAACTGAGGAAGCGGTCAAGCTTGATTCGGAAATGGTAAATCTGGCGGAAAATAATCTTATGTACAATACGACGGTGGAAATGTTGGCGAGGAAGTTTAGGACTCTACAAACGGCATTAAGGGAGACGAAATAATATGGATTATTCACTTTCTTTTAAAATATGCGGCGCCGGTATGGCTGCCTCAAGAACAAAGATGGATGTTGTGGCAAGCAATCTGGCAAATGCGGAAACAACAAGGACACCGGAAGGGGGGCCGTACAAGCGGAAATCGGTTGTTTTATCCGCCGAAACCCCGCAGGACGGGTTTGGTGGGGCCTTAAAAGATGCTTTGAGAACCGTCAAGGTAGACAATATTGCCGAAGACAGTACTGGATTCAAGACCATCTATAACCCCGGCCATCCTGATGCAGATGAGAAGGGTATGGTAAATCTGCCCAATGTCAATCTTGTGACGGAAATGGCGGATATGATTACCGCCGCCAGATCCTTTGAAGCATGTGCCACGGCTTACGATGCAACAAAAAACATGGCTTTGAAAACCCTCGATCTCGGGAAATAAGCCAAAATGCTGAAAGGTGAGGGAAGATGAAAGATATATTCTCAATTGGAGGGCTAACCGACCCGGCGGGACAACTACAGAAGGTTAAACAGCCGTTTCGACAGGAAAAGAGCGGCAACAGTTTCGGGAATGTTTTGAAAGATGCTGTAAATGAGGTCAGCCAGATGCAGGTCCAGGCGGATCAGTCTGTTACCAAAATGCAGGTTCAGGAATCAGGCAGCCTCCATGAAGTCATGATTGCCCTTGAGAAAGCAGATATTTCGTTTCGAACCATGTTGCAAGTCAGAAACAAGGCTTTAGAGGCATATCAAGAAATCATGCGGATGAGTGTATAAATGGACATCTATAATGAAACGAAATAATTAGCCATTTGGATTATACAATATGAACCCGTTGGAAATCTTATCGAGACTGTGGCAGAATTTCAACATGCTGACGCCCGTCAGAAAGATGACGGTTGTAGCTTCCGCCCTGATCAGTCTCGCCGCAGTCGCTGCTATGGTGCATTTTTCCGGTCAGATGGACTATCAAACCCTCTATTCGAACTTGTCCAGCGAAGACGCCGCGACTATTGTCGGTAAATTGCAGGAGAAAAAAATCCCCTACAAAATCAGTCCATCCGGCGACGCCATAACGGTTGCATCCGATAAAGTTCCGGAATTAAGGATGGAGCTTGCCGCCTCCGGTTTGCCGAGAGGTGGTAATATAGGTTTTGAAATATTCGACCAGAAATCTATCGGGGCTACCGAATTTGAACAAAAACTCAATTATCGCCGGGCCATTCAGGGAGAACTTGCCAGAACAATCAACAGTCTCGAAGAGATCCAGCAAAGTCGAGTTCATATTGCCTTTGCAAAGGATACATTATTTATCGATCAGCAGCAGAAATCAACCGCTGCCGTCACAGTCAAGCTTAAAACTGGCAAGAGCCTGCGACAGAATCAGATTGATGGCATAGGTCATCTTGTCGCCAGCAGTGTCGAGGGACTGAGGTTTGAAGACGTCATGGTTGTTGACAGTAAAGGAAATATTCTTTCCAGGGGGCATGATGAAAACAAATTATCCCAACTCTCCAATTCGCAGATAGAATATCAGCGAAATGTTGAACGTAATCTTACCAGCCAGATTCAGACCATGCTGGAGAATGTTGTTGGGAAGGGAAAGGCTGTTGTTCGGGTAACGGCGGATCTCGATTTTCGCATCACCGAAAAAACGGAGGAAACCTACGATCCCGAATCTCCGGTGGTGAGGAGTACGCAGAAGCAGAGCGATAAAACAGTGGCCACCTCAGGTGCGGCAAAAGTGGGGGTCACGAGCAGCGCGCCGGGACAGGAAAAAGATAAACTCGATGAAGTTACCAACTATGAAATCAACAAGGTGGTCAACAAGACAGTAATGCCTGTGGGGGAAATCAAGAAGTTATCCATCGCCGTGGTCGTGGATGGAATCTACACGAAGAATGACAAGGGGCTGGAAACCTATCAGGAAAGATCTAAAAAAGAAATCGATTCATTAGATGATCTGGTTAGAAAATCGGCTGGTTTCAATGCCGCCAGGGGTGATCAGGTTATTTTGACAAGCATGTCTTTCACGAAGCAGGATCTTGACGCGGCGCTCTCGAACATTCCGTGGCATGAAAGACTTACGCCATTTGTTCCGGTGGCAAAATATCTTGCCCTACTCACAGCGATCGGCCTCCTTTTCCTTTTCGTTATCCGGCCACTGATGACTGGACTGATGACGAGTGTTTCACGACAAGGGCCTCGGGACACCGTTCAATTGTCGGGCGCAAGACAAGCGAGCCTGGGAGGTGAATCTATGGCATTACTGAGCGGACAGGCAGAAGGGGGCGGCTTGACAGAAACGGAACTGGTTAAACAGCTCGCCAGCACAGATGCAAAGAGATTTGCTGAATTACTTAGAAATTGGGTAAAATAAAGGGGACCATTTACCGATGACAAACGAAGAAAAGGCAGCCATTATGTTGCTATCATTGGACGAGGCACAGGCGGACCTCGTCATGAAAAATCTCCGCCCTGCGGAAGTTCGTCGTATCGGTAAATATATGAATAAAATCAATACCATTCCAGAGGATACGTTAAGGACGGTTGCCAGGGAGTTTATCACTTTGGCCAAAGAAGGGGGAGGGACGATTGCCGTTGGGGAAGGGGTTGCCAAAAATATCGTTAGAAAAGCAATCGGAGAAAAAGAGGCAAATGTTCTAATGACTGAAGAAGCCTCTGACTCAGGAGAAAACCCGATTGTTGAGAGGCTCAGAGATGTTGATCCACGGGTATTGCTCGAGTTCACGAAAGCGGAACATCCACAAACGATTGCCTTGATACTTGTTCATTTGCAACCGGTGCAGGCGGCAGAGATCGTGGAGAGCTTTTCGATGGAAATGCAAGGTGAAATTATCAGACGCATGGCGACACTAAAAACTGTACCACGTGAATTCATTGATGAAATAGCTAAGACGCTGGAAAAGGAGATTGTCGTTGGCGCTATCAGTGAGCATCAAGTCGGGGGCGTACAGATCGTGTCGGAAATACTCAATGTGATGAACAGGGCGAATGAAAATGAAATCATGGCGTCTCTGGACGAAAAAGATCCGAATGTTGCCAGTCAAATAAGAGCCCTGATGTTCACCTTCGAAGATGTCTTGAAACTCGAGGATCGGAGTCTGCAAGAGTTGCTGAAAGAAGTGTCGTCAGAAGACCTATCCAAAGCCCTTAAAGCTGTTGATGAAGGGCAGCGACAGAAATTCTATAAGAACATGTCGCGGCGCGGCGCTGAAATGCTAAAGGAAGATATCGAAATGATGCCGCCGATCAGGTTATCGGAGGTCGAAACAACTCAACGCTCCATTGTCGAAACAGCAAAAAGATTGGAAGGAGAGGGGAGAATAACCGCACTGAGGGGTACCCAGGGCGATGAGTACGTATAACTCTAAAGTCATCAAGGCATTGCATGTGAAACTGATCAGTGTTGATGATGACGACGCTGAAATATCTAATAAGAAAGTTGCCGGAACGGCAAATAATTCTTCGCAGCAGCCCTCAAAATCAAGACAATCAGAAATAGATCTTCTGAAAAGCGAGCATGAAAAGCGTGTCAAAAGTGCGGAAAAAGATTCCTATGAGCGGGGAATTAGCGAGGGTATCAGGACCGGAGAGGAACAGGCGCGGAAGGAATCCATAAAGAGCATAGAAGCTCTGCAAAATCAGCTCAAAGAAGTCGCCTCATTAAGAAAAAGCATTTTAGAAAAAGCGGAAAAGGATATTCTGATGTTATCTGTCTCGATTGCTGAAAAGATTCTTCAGCAAGAGGTAACATCCAATCAAGATACAGTTCAAAATATTCTTAAGGCAGCCATGAAAAATATTCTTGACCGGGAAAACATCAAAGTTCGCCTTCACCCACAAGATTTTCATTATATGATGGACAAGAAGGAAGACTTTCTTCAAGGCTTTGATGGGATTAAAAACATCGTATTCGAAGAAGATGGGGGCATCATCAGGGGCGGGGCGCTCATTGAAACGCAGTTCGGTGAGGTAGATGCCAGGATTGATCGCCAGTTTGCAGAGGTCAAGAACCAACTTTTGTCGTCAATAAACTGATCAAAATGCCAATCCATCCTTCTTATGAATGTTGATCTTAAAAAATTTCATCGCGTATTGGATAGACTAAATCCCATCAGAGTTCACGGAAAGGTTAGTGAAATCATTGGACTCGTTGTGGAGGGCCATGGTCCGGTGGCGTCGTTGGGCGAGCTCTGCGCCATCTATCCGGCAGGAGAAGGACGACCCGTAACTGCTGAGGTAGTGGGATTTAAAAAGGGTAAGGTTCTGTTGATGCCCCTGGATAGCCTTCAAGGTCTTGGTCCAGGCTGCAAAATTATCTCCCTTGGAAAACAGGCAAGTGTCGGTGTGGGAGCTGGCTTTCTTGGGCGAGTGATCGATGGTTTAGGGCATCCCATTGACGACAAGGGAGCCATTGAATATGATGATGCGTATCCCATTTATGCAGATCCGATAAATCCTTTGAAGCGCGGTCGCATCGACGCGCCGATGGATCTGGGGATAAAAGCCATCAATGGAGTGCTGACATGCGGCAAGGGTCAGAGAATGGGGATATTTTCGGGATCGGGAGTGGGGAAAAGCGTTCTCATGGGGATGATCGCCAGGAATACGAAGGCAGATATAAATGTCATCGGTCTGATCGGGGAGCGGGGGAGAGAAGTAAGGGAATTTCTCGAAAAAAACCTGGGGCTTGAGGGATTGAAACGATCTGTGGTGGTTGTGGCGGCTTCTGATCGTCATCCCCTTATTAGAATGAGGGCGGCTTATGTCGCAACTACCATTTCCGAATACTTCCGTGATCAGGGAAAGGATGTGCTGCTCATGTTGGATTCCTTGACAAGATTTGCCATGGCCCAGCGTGAAATTGGACTCTCTATTGGTGAACCGCCTACGACAAAAGGCTATACGCCTTCAGTTTTCAGTCTGTTGCCGAAGCTATTGGAAAGATCGGGACTTGACGCCGGGAAAGGTAGTATTACGGGACTATACACGATTCTGGTGGAAGGGGACGACTTCAATGAGCCGATAGCCGATGCAGCCAGGTCTATTTTGGATGGGCACATTTCCCTTACCAGAGAATTGGCAAACAAGAATCATTATCCGGCCATTGATATCCTGCAGAGCATCAGCAGGGTCATGATTGACGTCGTCGATGAGGAACAGAAGAAAAAAGCCAATGAGCTTCAGAATATTCTTGCCACATATAAAAAAGCGGAGGATCTGATCAATATCGGGGCTTACGTTCAGGGAAGCAATCCTGACATTGATTACGCAATCGCAATGATTGCCAAGGTCAATGCCTTCCTTCAACAGGGGATAACTGAGCAGGTAGATTTTTTGAATACCAAGAAGCAATTATTAAGTCTTTTTAGTGACTCATAATCAAAAAAACAATTGATTCGGCGCAAGCGAATCAATTTTCAGCCGTTATTATAGGCTTACGATGTTTGTTTTCAAATTACAGGCAGTTCTGGATACGAAAAAAATCATCGAGGAGCAAAAGCTCGCAGAGTTTTCCGAGAAGAAAAATCAGTTAAACGAAGAGATAAAAGTTTTAAATGACATACAAAAGGAGCGGATTTTGCTTGTAGATCAACTGAGAGATTCGCAGCACCTCATTCGTCATTTACGGGACATTGAGTTACAGATTACATATATCGATGTTTGTACGGAAAAGGAAAAAAAACAGAAGAAAGTAATAGAGGGCGTGACGAAGGAAGTTGAGGAAAGAAGGATCGCCCTGATGGAAGCGATGAAGGAAAGAAAAGTGATGGAAAACCTAAAAGACAGAGATATGGAAGAATTCAAGGCTTCAGAGGTCATGCAGGAAAGAATAACGACGGATGAAACGGCCATCTTACGATTCAGGAGGACAGAGGGATGAAAAAAATTCTTGTCGTGGCTCAAATATTAATCATCGGAATGGTTGTCGTGAAACTTCTGGCGGCGGGACAGTTTGTCTTTGACAAGGATGTACATAAAAAGGACCTGTCTTTTGTAGGCCAAGCGATGGCTCAATTAAGTACACCAGGTAATTCTCCGGAAAAATTAAAGGATATTTTTGATGACAAACTCCTGAAAGAGCGGGATCTATACGGTGCGCTGGAAAAGAGAAAAACGGAACTCGATGCCCGGGAAAATGCCATGAGGACTGAGTCGCAGAACCTTCAGGTTTTAAAGAAAGAAATTACTGATAAAATCGATGCCCTGAAAGCCTTGGAAAAGCAGCTTGACGGCAAAGTTGAAACCCAGAATACTGTAGATATCAAGAAATACAAGGATTTGGCAAAAATATATGAATCCGCTGCCCCTGCCAAGGCTGGGGCCATGATGGAAAAACTGGACATAAAAACGGCCGCCGGTATCACCATGAGCATGAAGAAAGATCGGGCAGGGGCTGTTTTATCTAATATGAATTTACAGAAAGCAGTAGATATCACAAAGGAAATAACTCAACTAACCAAAGTGACGCAGGATGCCAAGCCCTGATGACTACCCTATTTGACATCCCCGATTCCAGCACGCGGGGATGTCAAATAGGGAAAAGACAACAGTAGGAAATATTTTCCCTTTTATCTCAAAAAAAACCCTCCCAAAAAATCATAAGTAGTTGTAAGTAAATGCTTTTAAGTCGTGGCATATCCCTTGCTATGATAAAGAACAACAAACGCAATGAGACGGAGAAGATATGTCGGCAATAGAAATCATGACTGTGATGAAGGATCAAAAACCGGCAGGGGCAAATGCAGCCATGCTGGGCAGAATGTCTCCCGGTTCCTCTAAAAGCGGTTCTCCAAATGATTTTATCGGGATGATGCAGATGACCATGTCTGAGTATCAGAGCCAGAGCCGAAAACAGAATCATACTGAAGAAAATCATGCCTCCGGATCTGATGACAACGAGATGGGCAAAATGTTCTTAATGAAGAAGCATGTTCCTTCCCAGGACAATAGCAAGTCAAAAAAGGGCGAGGGGAATGCCTCCCCCGGCGAAATAACGACAAAGCCTACCGATGAAAATAGCACTGACGAGCAGAAAGAGACCATTGCAACACCGGCATTTATCGCCGCCTTTATTGAAAAAATTATTGCCCCATCGAAGACGGCAGGCGCAGACGAAACGGGTGCAGCGTCCGTTCTTGCCATTCAAAAGGGAGGGGAAAAAGGGCTTGTCAGCCTAAAAGACGTCCTGGTCCTCCTTAATGCGACCGCTGATAGCCTCGGGAAACAACATAAAGACATCCTTGCCTCTCCGGTAAAGAAAAATCTGCCCCTGACGGAAGCCAATCTGAATACAATCCCGGAAATGAAGAATCAATTGGTCATGGCGCTGGAGGATAAGGGATTATCCGCTGAGGAGATCAAGGGTATCCTGAAGGCAGTCGAAGAAACATCATTCAAATTCAGGCCTGCTGACCAGTTGCTACAGACGATAAATCAGCCGGAAATGAAAAATGAATTAGTCAAAGCGCTGGAGGGAAAAGGAATCCCGGCGGATGTCGTTGCAGGAATTCTTAAAGAAATTGATCAGGTAATTATGGCTAAGGCACGTGTGGCACAACAGAATATGAAGGAAATTGATCAGGTAATCATGGCGAAGGTGCCTGAGGTTACGCAAGATACCACAGGGAAGTCTCCAACTCATGTTGAGCCGACATCGCCGTCATTCAGACAAGCTGCCGTCGCGATCCTTGAGAAAAATGGATTCTCCGCTGAGGACATCAAAGGCATCCTGAAGGCAGTCGAGCAAGCGACGGTTGGTGGATTGAAACCGGATCAGAACCCACGTTCAGACCAGTCAATATTTATTCAGCAGTCTTTGTATCATAAAGAATTTATAGAAGTAGCTACCGTTGGCGGGAAAAAGATCCATGCCGATATATATCAAAAAGAAGCTTCTATGGAAGATTTCAGACATGAAAATGTTGAAGGCCAGATCAAAATCAATCCACCTGAAAAGCAACTGGTAAAAGAGGGGCTTCAAAAAGAACTCCTTGAACAACCTAAAAATACTCAGCAACCGGAAAAGAAGAATGTCTTTTCGGCTGCGATGAGGGGAGCAGAGAATAAACAGCTAATTGTCAACGATAAAGAGATCAATGCGCAACAGCCCGGGAAGGTCATCACGGCAACAGCTCAAGATGATCAGGGGAAATGGCCCAAGTTAGCCGGAGATGTAACTGCAAAAACAAGTCATCCCAGTCATGAAGATATTATCCTTCCTGCCGGCAGGGAACAGGCGCCTTTACCTGCGGATATCCTGAGTGTGGCTGCAAAAGGCGCCGATTTTCATGCTGGAAAAACAACTATGGATACCTCAAAATCCATATATCAATCCGTCGTCGATCAGATTCAGGACAGCTTCTCCCTTGCTCAAAACAAAGACAATGGGCAGGTCCGATTGACCCTTAAGCCGGAGATCATGGGCCATCTGGATATGCAGATCGCCGTCCGCAATGAAACTGTCCAGATCATGATGACAGTAGAAAATGAAAAAGTTCACCAGGCGATGAATGCCCATATCGATGATCTAAAAACGGCTCTGCAGAATCAGGGACTGAAGATCGACAAAATTGAAGTTACGTTGCAAAATCAGCCCGATCCGGAACGGAGCTTTTATCAAGATCAGGCAAATACAAGGTTCAATAATCCCGGTCAGAATAGCCATCAGGAGAGAATGTTGAATCAGGAGCTATTTTTAGGAGATGAACATTACCCGAAAAGTGGCCAGGAGATCATCAAGACACAAAACAGCATGGAAGGGGTCAGCATTTTTGCCTGATAGAGGCATATAAGGAGCACATCATGAGCGATACAACAACAGTAAATGGCATCGATAATATCCTCCAGCAGTACAGCAGCAGCACCGCCACAGGGACAAGCAAGACACAGTCGATGGGGAAAGAGGATTTCCTGAAGATGCTTGTTGCCCAGCTTAAAAACCAGGATCCTTTAAATCCCATGAGCGGGACGGACTTCGCCACGCAATTGGCGCAATTTTCAAGCCTGGAACAGCTCACGAATTTGAATCAGGGAATAACGAACCTGGGACTCTATCAAAGCAGTCAAGCCAATTTGCAGGCCGTCAATCTGATCGGCAAAGAAGTGACGGTGGGTAAAGGCAATGGCTTTGTCGCGGATGGTTCTCCCGTCAATCTATATTACGACTTATCAGCGGATGCCAAAGAAGTTCAAATCAATATCTATGACGAACAGGGTGTCTTGGCCGATACAGTTAGCGCTTATGATCAGGCACAGGGAGTCAATAGTTTGACTTGGAATAATGGTCAAGAAAGATCGGGAAATTGTACATTCAAGGTCTATGCATTCGGCGCCGACGGAGCAACTCTTCCCGTAGATACTCTCATCTCCGGAAAGGTGAGCGCTGTCAGCTTCAAGGACAAATCCATTTATATAAATGTTGCCGGGCAGGAAGTGCCCTTCAGTGAAGTCAGGGAAGTCAAGGGATAAGAATAAACATATAAAAACGAGGATATAAGTAAGAAGGAGGAAATAGACATGTCGAGTGCACTTTGGATCGGGACGACAGGATTATCGGCGGCAAGCAAGCAGATGGACGTTATTGGAAACAACTTGGCAAACTCCAATACGATCGGTTTCAAAGCGGGAGATACAGCTTTTGCCAGCATGCTGAGCCAGAGTCTATCCGGTGGGAGCGGTAATCAGCAGGTAGGCCAGGGGGTCGGCGTCGCGGCCATCTCCACTTCGTTTGCCCAGGGATCTTACGAAACAACGGGAAGCGCCACGGACCTCGCCATCGATGGAACGGGTTTTTTTATTGTCAAAAATTCTAAAGACGATCTGACCTATTACACCCGGGCCGGTAGTTTTTTCCTTAATTCTGAAGGCGATCTTGTTGATTTAAGCGGCTATGAGGTTCAGGGAAGGATGTTCGATGACGGGGGGGTAGAATCGACATCACTGACTTCGGTCAACCTCACGGGGAGAAAATCAACGCCAAACGAAACGACGAAATTCGAACTCGGGGTGAACCTTGATTCGGAATTGGAAACGACGGACAATCCCAATTACTATACGACAAGTCAAACGATCTATGATTCCCAGGGTTCGAAGCACTCGATGGCGACGTATTTATATCGCTCTGTTGATATAAGCACAACCGAGGGCGAACGCAGTTTCTGGTATATGAAGTCGGATATGGACGACGGAGCTGCCATTATTCCAGACCGTCCCTGGCTGGAATTTGACGATGCGGGGAAATTGAAGCTTGACGATACAAGAGAAGTGATTGCCGCAGATAAAGAGCTGTTAGATACTTCTGATAAGGCAATAACGGCAGATTCAAAATGGGGCGATTTTAATGCAGCAGGGGTAACTTATAGTTTTAATAATGGTGAAACTATAGTTTATACGTTAAATGGTACTGTAGCTCCAACATATACAATTAGTACCGCTGTGGGAGTAGATAGTGTCCAGAACTTTCTAGATGACATCGAAGCGAAGGCTTTGTCGTTGTTTGCTCCTGATAAACCGGTAAAAGCAACCATTGTTGAAGGCCGCCTTGCCCTTATCGATGAGGTGACGGGGGAAAGTGTCATGTCGCTGAGTTTCGGAGCAGGAACTTCTGACGCAGCTACTGCTTTCGGAACGATGGATGCTTCCAATCCCTTCGGACAAGAGGGAAGGGCAACGGCGCAGAACATCATCTTTGATTTTGCTGCCCAGAACTCGTCTTGGGGAAACGGCGGGGAAATCACCTGGGATCTCACCGCCGCCGATGCCCCGGAAGTCACCTCCTATGCCATGGATTCACGGGTCAACACCATGAAAAACGACGGTTACCCTGCAGGACTCCTTAATTCCCTCGATGTTGGCGGGGATGGGATCATCACGGGATTCTTTACGAACGGTCAGCAGCAGAACTTGGCCAGGATACGGACGGCGAGCTTCAGCAGCAACGACGGTCTTAGCAAGGTGGGGAGCTATTTCACCGAAACAAACGAATCGGGAACGCCAAGCATAGGAAATCCCGGCGAGGGCGGTCTTGGCAAGAGCAAGTCCCATTCTCTGGAAATTTCCAACACCGATGTGGCCCGGGAGTTCATCAAGATGATCGCCGCTCAACGCGCCTATCAGTCGAGTGCGAAAACCATTACCACGACAGATGAGATGCTCCAGGAACTGATGCAGATCAAGCGATAGCAGCAGGCAAAATAAGTATGGAGAGGCGCTAAAATGATACAGTTCATTTTGGCGCCTCTTTTGCCGTTGACAAACATACCGTTTTGGGTCATAAAGGTTCCAAGAAATTTGTAATATGTTGATTTGTCTCATATGACGTCAAGTTAGTTCTGAACGCTTTATGGAAATCAAACCCGCATATCCCGTCGCCACTCCGGAAAAAACGTCGGCTATTTTAGCTAAAAAAGGGCGTAGAAGCTATGCGGATATCGACTTCGGAAACGAAGCACAAGACGTTGTCCTGCAAAATAGGGATATTGAAGACATTGTCGATATAACCCCGGATAACATTATCCATATAGACCTTACTTACCAAAAATCATCCCGGCCTGTTCGAGATCCTTCCGCCGTAATGTATTCATTGTCGCCCAATCGCAAAGAAAAAGGCACTGTGATTGATACTTGGGCTTAATGTTTTCCCTGTATAACTCTTGGCTTTCATCATGTCGTCAATAAAATGACGATAACTTTCAGACCATTTCCCTGATCCCTACGGCCTTTCTCGAGATTATTCTTATATGTAATCACGTGGTTGTCAATATCGTTTGATTTGGTACGTAAATTGCTGAAGGATTAAGCAGAAGAAAGGAAGGATATTCCAGGCATGGTGTATCAATTTTGGATATAGCAACGATCATCGGCATCATCGGCGCGTTCAGTCTGGTCATCCTGGCCATGATCTCGGGGGGAGGAGGTCTGGCATGGTTCATAGATGGACCGTCGCTTATGATCGTTCTCGGGGGAACAACAGGGGCGATATTGATCAATTATCGTCTCAGCGACATGCTCGGTGTCATCAAGGTCGCAAAAAATGCTTTTTTCAGAAAGGAATTCAAGGTCGATGAAATGATCAAGATCATGGTCGGCATGTCAAAAATGGCGAGGAGAGAAGGTCTCCTTGCCCTGCAGGATATGACAAAACAGATCAGAGACCCTTTTTTCGTCAAGGCCGTCAACATGATTGTTGACGGTATCGAGCCTGAAGATATGTCGAATATTCTGGAGACGGAGTTGAGCTTTATTGCTGAACGTTATCGGCTGGGGGCAGACATTTTTACCAGTATGGGGAACTTTGCACCGGTCATGGGCATGTTGGGGACACTGATCGGGCTTGTTCAAATGTTGATGAAGATGAGTGAACCCCGCACAATTGGCCCCTCCATGGCGATCGCACTTATTACGATCTTTTATGGCGTTATCCTCTCTAAGCTAATATTTCATCCCATCGCCGGAAAGCTGAAAACGAAGGGCGCAGAGGAATTATTGGTCAAGCAACTCATCATCAGGGGCGTACTTTCTATCCAAGGGGGAGATAATCCCCGCATGGTTGAACAAAAGCTTCATTCTTATGCGGCGCCCAGGCAGAGGAGGTCGCTTTTTGCAAATGTCTGAGAGATATGCATGCAACCCCAACGATCATCAGCAATGGGATACGGGGCCTTGAAAGACGTGCAGAAGCACAGAATTAAAATTATATTCAGGTCATAAGATAAAGGAGGAATGAAAAGGTGGCAAAAGAAAAAAAAGATGAGCTCGACGATGCGGGACAGCTTGATCCACAGCCACAGGAAAATAAAAAGGCCCCCCTGCTGAAATGGATCCTCATCATTTCAGTAGTTCTCGTATTAGTTATTGGCGGTGCCGGAGCTGGTTATTATTTCTTCATGAAGACCCCAGCGAAGAAAACAGTTGCTCAAAGTCAACCGGTCATTGGCACTGTCTATCCGATGGAGCCCTTCATTATCAATCTCCAGGACAATCAAGGAGAGAGGTACTTAAAGCTGATCATGCAATTGGAGATTAGCGATCCGCTGGGCGTTAAAGAGCTGGATATGTTGAAGCCAAGAATGAGGGATAACATCCTCGACCTCCTGTCAGCCAAAACCTATAAGGAACTGATGGACGTCGGCGGCAAGCAGCGATTGCGAGAGGAAATCCTGATGCGGCTCAACAGTATTGTCTCGACGGCAAAAATATCAAAAGTATATTTTACCGAGTTTGTTGTCCAGTGAGCGTCAAGAAATATATATAGGACCAAGGCATGACTCGCATACTATCGCAAGAAGAAGTTGACGCCCTCCTGAGGGGGATATCGGGCGGAGAAATCGAAACGGAGTTGGAGGCGGAGGATATTCGCGATCCAGCGGATATTATGCCCTATGATCTGACCAGCCAGGACAGGATCATTCGGGGACGGATGCCGACCCTCGATATGACGAACGAAAAATTTTCCCGCATGTTCAGGACGACATTGTCTTCACTGCTCCGCAAGGTGACAAGCGTCAGCGCGATTTCAGTGGATATGATCAAATTTGGTGAATTCCTGAAGACACTGCCCGTACCAACCAGTCTGCATCTGTTTCGCCTTGATCCGTTGAGAGGGAGTGGATTGATTGTGTTTGAAGCAAAAATTATCTTTATGCTCGTTGATATCCTCTTTGGCGGAACGGGAAAAGATACCTTCAAGGTTGAGGGAAGAGAATTTACGGCGATTGAGAGTAATGTTATTCGAAGAGTGGTTATTAATGCCCTGGCAGATATGGAAAAGGCATGGAAATCCTTAATAGAAGTTAAGATGACCTATCAACGGTCAGAAATGAACCCGCAGTTCGTATACATCGCCTCACCTACGGATGTTGTCATTGTCATCAACTTCGAGATTGAAGTCGAATCTTCGACCGGCATGATGACGCTTTGTCTGCCTTATGCCGCTCTGGAGCCCATCAAGGACAAACTGCAGGCAGGTTTCCAGAGTGAGCAAATGGAAGCGGACCAATCCCTCGTGGAAAGGTTCAAGAAAAATATTCTTCGATCCAATGTAGAAATCATTGTTGAACTTGGGACTACTCAGATCAGCTCCCGAGACGTGGTACATTTGCAACGAGGGGATGTCATTCAATTGGATGACTCGGTTGCTTCGGAACTATCTATTATGGTGGAAGGAATAAAGAAATTTGCGGGACGACCGGCCATTTACCGGGGAAATCAGGCGGTTCAAATATCGGAGATATTTTCAGGAAAAGAGGACTGACATATGGAGCAGAATGAAATTGACGCCCTTTTGAAGGATATCGACACCAGTGTCGAACCGGAAAGCGAAAAAACAAAAAGTGATGATGATTTATCCTGGGACGATGTTCAGGAGGAATTGGAACAGACACGGGGAGCTTCTACAAAGAAAACCGAGGTTTCCAATGTCAATTTTCAGGAAGTTAGAAAAGTCGAGACGCCAAAGGGCAACCTCGATCTTGAATTTATCCTGGATATCCCTCTGACCTTGAATGTCGAATTGGGCAGATGCCGTATGCTCATCAACGAGCTTCTTCAGCTCGGGCAGGGATCTGTAGTCGAACTCTCAAAACTGGCAGGGGAACCAATGGATGTATATGTAAATAACCGTCTCATCGCCAGGGGGGAAGTTGTCGTCGTCAATGATAAATTCGGGGTACGCCTGACGGATATTGTTTCTCCGACGGAACGGGTCAATAAATTGAAGTGAGGTGATGATTTGGAGTATTCACTGATTGTATCCTTCGTAAAGATGTTATTTGCCTTGGCGGTTGTTCTCGGTCTGATGATCGCATCTGCATATCTATTGAAGAGAATCATTAGCCACACCCCTGCAGGGATAGATAACGGCAACGCGATCAATATTCTCATGACTCGCTATCTGGGTCCCAAGCACAGTATCATGATGATCGAAGTACTCGGTCAGATGCTTGTCGTCGGCGTATCCAGTGGTCAGATGACTTTGCTGACTCAGATCAACGACCCCGTACTTATCGAGAGAATGTATAATCTCCAAAAGTCACAATCCTTGGGAATGCCTTCTGCACAGGCCATGCAGGAATATCCCCTGCGCGTTAAAAACTGGGTTGAAAAAGTGAGAAACAGATGGGGCAGATGATGTCAAAAGTCTCAATCAGAGAATATCTTATACTTTCACTCTTAGTCGCCCTTTCTTTCTTTGTGCTGGCGGGAACGGCGAGTCCTGCGGAACCGCTGCCCATACCTAATGTGAGCCTGAATATTGGTGGATCGGTTGACCAACCCGCAAAGGCAGCAACGGTTATCCAACTGGTTTTTATTCTCACCGTTCTCTCCCTCGCTCCTGCCATATTTTTAATGCTTACCTCTTTTACACGTATCGTCGTGGTCCTGTCGTTGTTGAGACACGCCCTTGGTACGCAGCAAGTGCCTCCCAACCAGATTATTATTGGTTTGGCCATGTTTCTCACTTTTTTTATCATGGCGCCGGTCTGGCAACAAGTGAATCAGCAAGCCTTAAAACCTTATTATGAGGAACAAATATCCGGTGACGAGGCCTTGGAAAGGGCGTCCGTGCCGATAAAAAGCTTTATGATGAAACAGACGCGAGAAAAAGATCTCGCCCTTTTTGTGAAGATAGCCAAAGAAAAAAGACCTGCCAAGCCTGAAGACGTTTCCCTAACTACGTTGATTCCGGCTTTCGTAATCAGCGAACTAAAAACGGCCTTTCAAATCGGGTTTATGGTCTTCTTGCCGTTTTTCATTATTGATATGGTGGTTTCCAGCGTGCTCTTGTCGATGGGGATGATGATGCTTCCCCCAGTTATGATGAGTTTACCCTTTAAGATTCTTTTGTTCGTCATGGTTGATGGTTGGCATCTCATTGTCGGTTCCCTGGTGCAGAGTTTTCATTAGGTGTGAGAGGAGGTTATATGACTATAGATTTTGTTACGGGTGTCATGGCGGAGACCATTAGAATTACGCTGTTGATATCGGCACCTGTCTTGATCGTTGGCCTGGCGGTAGGTGTTTTTGTAAGCCTTATCCAGGCTGTTACCCAGGTGCAGGAAATTACCCTGGTCTTTGTCCCGAAAATTGTGGCCTGTTTAATTGCCCTGGTGGCCGCCCTTCCATGGATGATGAATGTGTTGATGAGCTTCACGATCAACATATTTAATAACATCCCCAATTATGTAAGGTAATTATAAGGAGCAATGAATCTTGCAGTTTCCCGTTCTCAATTTCCAGCAAATTAGTTCATTTTCGCTTGTATTTCTTCGCATAACTGCTTTGATTGTCATGATTCCCGTGTTTGGCGACCGTACTGTTCCCGCCAGGGTCAAGGCCGGCTTGGGTCTCATCTTGGCAGTAATTATCTATCCGTTCTTGAAAACGGAAGCTTTGCCTCCCTTTTCTACAAATTTTATCTCAATGATCATTGGCATGACGGGGGAAGTCTTAATAGGAATCATTATCGGTTTTGCAGCGAGGTGCATCTTTGCCGGCGTCCAGTCAGCCGGAGAATTGATTGGTTTTCAAATGGGTTTTTCCATGGCGAGTGTTCTTGACCCGCTTTCTAATATACAAATATCTGCATTGTCAGAATTTCAGTATCTAATAGCGATGATGGTTTTCTTGTTTGTGGATGGTCATCATATCTTTTTAAACGCCATCGTTGAGAGCTATAGAAGCATTCCACCCCTTGGCTTCACATTTTCCGGCTCTCTTATGGAGATGCTTTTTAATTATACAAGAGAAGTATTTGTCATCGCCGTAAAAATCAGCGCTCCGATTATGGCCGTGATGATTTTTGTCAATGTCGGTCTGGGCGTTATTGCCAGAACAGTTCCCCAGATTAACGTCTTCATTGTCGGTTTCCCCCTGCAGATTGCGGTGGGCTTTTTCTTTCTCGGTCTTTCTATCCCTCTTTTCGTCAACTGGTTAGGCACAGTTTTTCACCAACTGCCGGCGGATATTCGACAACTGATGCTCTTGATGTAAAATATCTCTTCACTGAACAAGACCGGGATTATCTGTCATGGCGGAAGAAAATCAGGAACGTACTGAAGAAGCAACCCCGAAGAGACGATCTGAATCTAAAGATAAGGGGCAGGTTGCAAAAAGCAGGGATCTATCCTCCGTTGCCATCCTGGGCGCAGCTATCATCTACTTTTATTTCAACGCTTCTGACATGCTGAAGAAGATTATGACGATGCTGTCAAAAAATCTTCACCGGGCGTCTTCAATGAGCTTTTCTCCGAATGAGATAACGGCGCTCTGTGCAGAATTGACGCTGCAATTCTTTTATATCCTCTATCCACTGATGCTGACGGTTGTCATTGCCTCATTATTTTCGAATATACTCCAGACGGGATTCATCTTTTCAGCGGAAGCCATTGCTCCAAAACTCTCGAAGCTTGATCCGCTAAAAGGACTGAAAAATTTATTAGGGACAAGATCAATCGTTGAATTTATTAAGAATATATTAAAAGTAACGATCGTATCCCTGGTTGCCTACCTTTCCGTGAAGTCGAGCTTGCATCAAGTTGTTCCCCTCATGAATCAGGACCTTTGGCAAATATTTTCTTTTATCGGACGCAATTCCTACATTATCATTGCCAATGTATGTTTATTGTTGATTATTGTCGCCGTCCTCGATTTCGCCTACCAAAAGTGGGAACACGAAAAAAGTATCAAAATGTCAAAGCAGGAGGTGAAAGAAGAAAACAAGCAATCAGAAGGAGATCCGATCGTCAAGGGACGCATCAGACGACTGCAAAGAGACGCCGCAAGAAAGAGAATGATGGCGAGTGTACCTAAAGCTGATGTGGTCATTACGAATCCGACCCATATTGCGATAGCCATTCGATATGATTCAGATAAGATGATGGCGCCCGTTGTTTTGGCGAAAGGAACGGGGTTCATTGCGGAGAAAATTAAAGAAGTTGCCAGGGCGCATGGCGTCCCAGTGGTTGAAAACAAATTGGTGGCACAAGTATTGTATAAGTTAGTCGATATAGACGATGTGATACCGGAAAATCTTTACCGGGCAGTAGCTGAAATCCTTGCTTATGTTTATGGAATGAAAAAGAAATCGGTGGTGGAAGAAACTCAATGGCTGAATCATACGCACTGAGAAATAACTTTTTTTCGGAACTGATAAGAAGCAGCGGCGCCATGCTGGCGCTGGGAGTTGTAGGTATTTTGACGGTCATGATGGTTCCGCTGCCCACCATTGTCCTGGATATCCTGCTTTCCATAAGCATCGCCATAAGCATCGTGATTCTGCTCATGTCCCTGTATGTTCTCAAACCTTTGGATTTTTCAGTTTTCCCCTCCGTCCTGTTAATTGTTACCCTGCTGCGCCTTTCTCTGAACGTAGCTTCAACACGGCTCATTCTTCTTCACGGCAACAAAGGAACAGACGCCGCAGGTCAGGTAATCAAGGCATTCGGGTCTTTTGTTGTCGGCGGCAACTATGTCATCGGTTTTATCGTATTTTCAGTTCTGGTACTCATCAATTTTATTGTTATAACAAAAGGCGCGACCAGAATTGCCGAAGTAGCAGCAAGATTTACATTAGATTCCATGCCGGGAAAGCAGATGAGTATCGACGCCGATCTCAATGCAGGGTTGATTACGGATACGGCAGCCAGGAAAAGGCGCAAAGAAATTGAAGATGAAGCAAATTTCTATGGCGCCATGGATGGGGCGAGCAAGTTTGTCAGGGGCGATGCCATCGCCGGAATAATCATCGTTGTGGTCAATCTCCTCGGAGGCTTGATCATCGGTGTCCTACAGAACGATATGAATGTTGCTGATGCTGCTCGCGTATATTCACTCCTGACCATAGGCGATGGCCTCGTAACCCAGATTCCTGCCCTGATTGTGTCGACGGCAGCCGGAATTCTGGTAACACGCACATCTGCTTCCACGGACCTGGGACAGGAACTGACCGGTCAGTTGTTCAATAACCCTAAAGTCATAACACTTACTGCTTTTGTTGTCTTTGTTATCGCCCTCATTCCCGGCATGCCGAAAGTATCCTTTTTAGCTGTCGCCTTTATGTTTGCCGTTTTGGCATATAAACTTATTCAAAGACCGCAAGAAGATACCAATGAACTGGAGACGATCCAGCCGGCGGTAGCCGCGCCTGCTACAGAGGCAATAGATGTTCTTACGCCCCTCGATCCTCTCGGTCTTGAGGTCGGTTATGGCCTGATCCCCCTTGTGGATTCTGCACAGGGCGGAGAATTGCTTGGTCGCATCAAGGCGCTACGAAAACAACTGGCCCTTGAAATTGGATTTGTCGTTCCGTCCATTCATATCCGGGACAATCTTCAAATCAAACCCAATGAATACATTTTTTTGATCAAGGGAATTGAAATGGCCAGAGGTGAGTTGATGCCCGGGTACCAGTTGGCAATAACGCCTGATGATCCTGGTCACAAGATTAGAGGTATCGAAACTAAAGAGCCGGCATTTGGTCTTCCCGCGGTGTGGATTCCGGATAAAGAAAAAGATGCGGTGCAGGCAAGGGGGGTTGTCGTGGTCGATCCTTCCACGGTAATTACAACCCACCTGACAGAGATTATTCGTACAAACGTCGAAGACCTGATCGGCAGGCAGGAAGTGCAATCCCTGCTCGATAACTTGTCCAAGACACATGCCAAGGTCGTCGAGGATCTCGTGCCGAAGGTGATTTCCATTGCGATCCTCCAGAAGGTTTTGCAACGGCTGCTCCGGGAACGAATCTCAATTCGCGACCTTCTCACCATTATCGAGACCCTGTCAGATTATGTACCGATGACGAAGAATATCGATATACTGCTGGGATATGTCAGGCAGTCGCTCTCGAGAGCAATTACAAAACAATATCAGGACCAGAATGGAAACGTCAATGTCATTATGCTTTCTCCGGACATAGAGGAGCTCATCCAGCGATCCATTCAGCATGGTGAACATGAATCCTTCATCACCCCTGACCCCAATACAATCAAGCGTATTATGACGAGTATCCAGAATTATGTGACAGACTTTACCGCGAAGGGATACCAACCGGTACTGCTCTGTTCTCCGAACATCAGAACGCATTTCAGGAAGATTGTAGAAAAGTTTTTCCCCCATGTATGTGTCATTTCTCATAACGAATTAACAAGGGACGCAAATATCACATCTTTTGGAATGGTGGAGATATAGGATGCAGATAAAAAGATACGAAGTGTCGAAAATTCAGGATGCCATGCAGCAAATCAAGAACGATCTCGGACCGGAAGCGATTATTTTATCGACAAAGACGATCAAGCATTCGAATCCACAGAAAATTGAGGTCATTGCCGCCATCGATATCACGGAATTAAACAATCAAATTCCGGGGCGTGCATGGTGTAAAGAGCAAGATGGGGAAAGAAGAAATGGATCTTTTGGCTTGCCCCAGGGTGACGTCGTTCGAAAATATGACGAGATTCAGCGCATCCTTGAGAAAATGGGACCGGTTAATGACATTCGTGAAGAGATAAAAAGTCTGAAAGATAATGTGGAATTACTTGTTGATGTAATTGGTTTGGCCAGATTCAGGCAAGAAAGCGAGCATTTGGCAAAAATGTACCAGACTTTGACGGCTAATGGTATTTCTAAAGGTAAAACATGTCACATTATCGATGAAATGAGAAATGGTCGTCTTCCGGAAAATGAAAAGGACTATGCTTCTTGCCTTAAATTAGCTGAAAGAACCATAGCCTCATCTCTCTCAAAAATAGATGTAATATCCAAAACAAGGAGGATAAAGACATTTATCGGCCCAACAGGCGTTGGGAAAACGACAACCTTGGCAAAGTTGGCGGCAAGTTTTTGTGTCGATAAAAGAAAGAAGGTTGGGCTTATTACCATGGATACCTTCCGGATTGCGGCAGTGGAACAATTGAAGGTGTATGCGAAAATTATTGACGTCCCCTTACAAGTGGCAACCAGTAAAACCGGTTTTGAAAAAAGCCTGAAAGCATTGTCAGACGCAGATGTCATTCTTGTAGACACTGCCGGGAGGTCGCCAAATGATGCAGAATTCATTAAAAATATTCATGAAACATTTTCCAAAAATACTGGAGTTGAAATAAACCTGTTGCTGAGTCCCTCGATGTCCAGAGATCATTTACTGGAGACAGAGAATTACTATCGCCTGACTGAATACAACAATCTCATTTTAACCAAAGTAGATGAATGCAGCCGTTATGGGGTCATTTACGACCTTGTTCGGCATGCCGGTAAACCGGTCGGTTATTTAACCACTGGGCAGAATGTGCCACAAGATATTGAAAACGCAACACCTGAAAAATTAGCGAAATTAATTGTACAGAATTCAATACATTAAAAGAGGTAACCCCGGTGGATCAAGCGACTTCGCTTAGACAAATTAAGAAACAGCAGGAAGTAAAAAAGAACGCCGAGGCGGGTTCGCCGCACGAAAAAATGCCTAAACAGGAATCCATTCGTGTGATTGCCATAACAAGCGGTAAAGGAGGCGTTGGTAAAACAAACATCGCCGCTAATCTGGCCTATGCACTATCTTCCATGAATCAAAAAACCCTCATATTGGATGCCGATACGGGACTTGCCAATATCGATCTTATTCTTGGTCTGACGCCGAAATATAATCTCTATCACCTGCTGAATGGTCAAAAAACTCTCGCAGAAATAATCATAAAAGGTCCCGGGGGGATCATGATCCTGCCGTCGTCGTCAGGAATCGCAGATATGGCGGATCTTTCCAAGGGGCACAAGCTAACCCTTGTTGATGAAATCAATCGCCTCAAGGATCGACCTGATTTCATGATTATTGACACGGCCGCAGGCATTGCTGCGAACGTGATGTATTTTAATATGGCGGCTAAAGAAATCATTGTCGTTACTACTCCGGAGCCTCCGTCCATCACCGATGCCTATGCCCTGATGAAGATTCTGTACAAAAACTATGCGAAGAAGCGATTTCAGTTAATCGTCAATATGGTTCGGTCTCCTGGCGAGGCTAAGGAAGTATTCGGTCGCCTCAGAACGGTTACCGACCATTTTTTGAACATCCATCTGGAATATTTAGGATATGTTTTGCACGATGAAAAATGTCAGGAGGCGGTGAAAAGACAGAAAGCTTTAATGGAGTTGTATCCGTCATCCGTTGGCAGCAGGTGTCTGCGTCAGATTGCAGAGAAACTCCTAAAAGAGAAGCCGGAGGTACAAGAAGAAGGAAGCGTCGTCTTTTTTGGAGATTCGGTTATCGGACAGGATCATGGATAGAAAAGAACGGGATCGCCTCATCCTGAAGTATACGCCCCTTGTGAAGAATATCGTATCAAGGATGACGGCAAAACTGCCCATTGATCATTCAGACAAAGAGTCGTTCATTAACGTGGGTATGATCGGGCTCATGGGAGCATTGGACAAGTATGATGACACGAGGAATGTCCAGTTTGAAACTTTTGCAAAATTCCGGATTCGCGGCGCTGTTCTCGATGAACTGAGAGCAGGCGACTGGGTGCCTCGCTCTGTTCGTGCTAAAGACAGTAAATTGGAGAAGGCATTCTTTACGTTGCAGAAACAGCTCGGGCGTCCGCCTGATGATGATGAAGTAGCAAAACATCTCGGCATCGACCTCGATGAATACTTCCGGTTACTTGATGATACGAAATATATAGGCGTGATTAGCGTTGAAGATCTACCTCCCGATTATCTTGAAAATGTCGATAAACCCGGGGTAATCAAAGTTATTGAGAAGCAGGATCCTTATGAAATATTCGCCACCAGGGAACTGAGGGAAGGGTTGAAAAGCGCCATCGACCAGTTGCCTAAAAAGGAAAGATTGGTCGTTGCGCTATATTATTATGAAGAATGCACGATGAAAGAGATTGGAAAGATTCTTGAATTAACGGAATCGAGAGTCTGCCAACTGCATTCTCAGGCCGTGTTAAGGCTTCGCGGAGCGGTAAAACATCTTTAATTGTCAGGTTTATAATTATGAAACAGAAGGCACAGATTGATATACTTGATCTGCCGCTCATGGAAGGCGACGAGGTTCCGACGGACATCACTGTCGATAGCGAGAAGCCTCCGCCGCTTCGGGAAGTAAAAAACAAGACCCGAAAGAAGTTATATTGGATAGCTCCTTTGGCTATAATTACGATAATCACGGTTGTCATCGCCGGATATTTCATCTGGTTCCAGAAGAGCGAAAAGAAAACTATGCTCCCTGTCGTGGCAACCGGTACACCAGGACAGAAATCCTTCATGGCGGTCATTGACGACTTTAATGTTGATGTGAAAGATGATAAGGGGAATAAAAGACTGTTGTCCTGCGGGTTCATACTGGAGATGGCGCCTCATGAAGACGGGAAAACCCTCGAAGCAAGGCTCGAAATTAGAAAACTTATATTTGACACCCTTCATAAGCGAACGGTGAGTGATTTAATCAGAAATGACGAGAAAAAAGAAATCAAAAAGGAAATCACGGATGGCGTCAACCGTCTGCTGGGTGCTGAAAAAGTCAAAGAGACTTACATAACGAAGTATTTATTACTGTAAAAGGAGACGACAATGAAGGGGGAAGACCGCTTCAGAGATCTTGAGCAGGCATTTGTTGCGACGTTTCAGCATGAGCTTATTCCCGGTATCCTGCATAATTTTGCCAATCCCCTTAATGGTATTATGGGAAGGGCGCAGATTCTCAAGAAAAGGATCGAAGACAACTTAAAGAAGATTCATGATCAATATCCACATGTCGCGTCTGAATTTTCGGATATTCACAAAAAAATTCTATCAGACATCACGTCGATAACAACAGAATCAGACCGATTTTATAATATGTTTCATGATGTCAGTGGGAAGTTTTATACATTTGGAGTGAACCCCACCGATTGCACAAAACATGAAAGAGTATTAGACAGGATCATTGCCCCGAAGGGGGAGAAAGGATCGTGTCATGAAGTACCGAAGGTTCACACAGGATTTTAAAAGATCAATAGTTGAACAATTGCTT
>JAPLJZ010000074.1 GCA_026388335.1 Deltaproteobacteria bacterium | reverse complement strand
GTACTTTTGTGGAAGATGAACTTGGCGAAACCCTGGCCCGCTAATTCCGTGCGGGCCAGGATGTTGGCCCCGTAATCGGTGCGTACTATCTCCACGGACCAGCCCTTTTCCCTGGCCTGTAACTCCGTCAGGCCGACCCGGGCGATAGGGGGATGGGAATAGGTGACGGAGGGGACGATGTCTGCCCGGAACACAACGGAACCGTCGCCGAAAAGGCGGCTGGCCAGAACCCGCCCCTGCTGGATGGCCCGGTGGGCTAACATGATTCCCCCCGTCACATCGCCCACGGCATATATCCCGGCGATACTGGTCTCCTGCTTTTCATCGACGGCAACGCCCCGGCGGTCATAGCGGATTCCCATATTTATCAGCGATTCTTCATCCAGGCGCGGCCGCCGTCCCGTGCAAAGGAGGGCGTATTCCGCTGTTAATTCCATTGTTTGCCCGTCTTTCCCGGCGATTATGCAGACCCCCTCCGGGTCTTCCCGGACCTTCTCGACCTTTGTCGCCGTCAGGACTTTCACGCCGATGCGGTTTAGCTCTTTCAAGAGCAGGGTCGCGGCCTCTTCTTCCTCATAGGGGAGGAGGCCGGGGAGGATTTCCACTATCTGGACCGGTACGCCCAATTCAGCTAAAAACGTCGCAAATTCAGCCCCGATGACACTGCCGCCGATGATCACCATGCTCTTGGGTAGCGTGGTAAGTTGTAGAAAAGTGTCGGAGGTCAAGATCCGTGCCGGGGCGTGCTGAGGATTGGGTGCTGGGGGAGGAGCGCTGACGGCAGAGGCTTGGATGGGTAGGTCCGCTGATTGCGGACTTGAGGATAGGGGCGGCGTCATCGAGAAAGGGGGCAGGGTGGGTTCCGACCCCCAGGCGATAACTATGTGGCGGGCCGTCAGAACCTCGCTTTGTCCTTCGGGGTTTGTCCAGACCACCTCGCCGGGGGATACTATCTTTCCTTCTCCAACCTTCATCTCCACGCCGGCGTCTTTCAGAGACTTCTCCACCCCTAGGGCGGCGATCCGGACCATCTGGTCCCGGTGACGCCGGATAGCGGTAAAATCATACCCTGTTTCACCGGCAGTGATCCCCAGGCGGTTGAGCTTTTTCAGCTCGGCGAAATGCCTGCTACAGACCAGCAGGGCCTTGGTGGGGACACAGCCCCGGTGGGTGCAGGTTCCTCCCCACTGCGCCTTTTCCACGATGCAGACCCGGGCTCCGTAACGGGCCGCGTCTTCCGCCGCCGTGTGGCCGCCGGGCCCGCCGCCGATGACAATTAAATCAAACATTTCTTCGGACATCCGTTTACCTCATGAAGGTCGTTTAAGTTTTTTGGTTTTTATCAAGTTTAGCTATCTGCGGCGCGTCAAACTCCGCCTGATCCTGATAATGCGGCGTGGTAGGAACTCCGCACCAGCGGGCCGGCCTCGACGTGCCGGAAACCCATCGCGAGGGCCGTCTTCCTGATGGCGGCAAATTCATCCGGGTGGTAGTATTTTCGGACCGGCCAGTGGTCTATTGTGGGCTGAAGATACTGGCCTATCGTGACGGCCTGGCAGCCTGCCGCCGCCAGATCCTCCAGCAGGCGGCGGATATCCTCACTATTCTCGCCGAAGCCGATCATGAATCCCGATTTGGAGATGGTGGATGGCGCGCTGCCGACCCTTCTCAGTATCTTCAGCGATGTTTCATAGTTTCCCTGGGGGCGCAATTGGGCATAGTGGGATGGCGCCACCTCAACGTTGTGATTGATGACCGCAGGCGCAGCGGCAATGACTTCCTCAATCGCCGCAACTTGCCCCTGAAAATCGGGAATGAGGACCTCAATACTAATGTCCGGCAGCGACTCCCGCAGGGCGCCGATGCAGCGGGCGAACGCTCCGGCCCCGCCGTCGGGGAGATCATCCCGGGTTACGGACGTGATGACCACATATTTCAGGGACAGGGACTTTACGGCAAAGACGAGGCGCTCTGCTTCCTCTTCATCGATGGGAGCGGGGACGCCGTGGGCGACATGGCAATACCGGCAATTCCGTGTGCAGATACTTCCCAGGATGAGAAAGGTTGCCGTACCATCCTGGAAGCACTCGCTCATGTTGGGGCAGCGGGCCTCCTGACAAATGGTATGGAGCCTGTGCCGGGACAGGACGCCCCGGACGCGGTTGAAATCGGGCGTATTGGGAAGCCTTACCTTCAACCATTCGGGTTTTCTCAAGAAATCCCTGCTTGAGTTTTCTTTGACTATAGAACTATGATGGATTAACAAAAATTCTCAGACATCCTTTTTCTGTCATTCCGGCCTTGACCAGGGAGACAGTATTTTTTTAATCTCTCCGGGTGATATTCCCAGAAGCTTGCTTCGTTAAGAGAAATTGTAATCCAGAGATACTCCGCAGCTTGCTGCGGGGAGGTTCATTGACTAATTCTCTTTGCGAAGCCGTTAAGACTTCGGCCGCTTGGGGATCACCAGCCACATGGCCAAATAGGCGATCAAGCCAAACCCGAAGGAAAACAGGATCAGCAGGATAAAGAGGATGCGGAACAAAGTGGAATCCTTGTTGAAGAATTCTCCCAATCCGCCGCAAACGCCGCCGATCTTTTTATCCGTATTGGACAGGTAAAGTTTTTCTTCCATGACACTTCCTCACCGGTAATATTGATGAACTCGTAAAAGTTGAAAAAATGGTCATCAGAAATAATACCAGATCGTGCTATAATCAGCCACGTTTTCCCCGTCTTCATCAAGACGCTTGAGGTAATCGTAGATGGGGATGTCCGTGTAGAGGTAATCCAGGGCGGTAACCAGGCGGACTTCCCAGGAATAAAATCGGTAGACCCGCCGTCCGTCCGGGTGGATCATGATAACTTCATGGTCCTGCCACGCCTTCAACTGGGACTTTCCCAAGCGGGGGAGATTGAATACCGGCTCATCCGTCCGGACCAGGCCCGGTAAAAGCCTGGCCTCTTCTGTCCGCTCCTGTTCTATCCGGGCGATGGGGACCCGGAAATCAACGGTTTCGTCCTTACCCTTGGTGCTGAAGGAGTAATAGGGATCTACGCCGGAGACTTTTAAAACCTTGCGGAGCAGGCAGGTCTCGAATTTCCGGCTGTTGTAGTATGTGAAGACCTGCTGGTTATAGATATTGATTCCCGATTTCTTGATTTTCTTGATGGAATCCAGGGCGTCCGCCGTCATTTCGGTGGGATGTTCGAAGTGGGTGACGATGGCGATTTCCCGCCTCCCCCACTCATGATACTTTTCGAGAACCTGCAAAAACCCGTCATTGATCCGAAAGGGCAGGGTAACGGGGATCCTGGTGCCGATTCGGATCCTCTCCACGTGCTTGATCTTGGCAATTTCTCCCAAGAGGGCGTCCAGGTAATCATTTTTCAGGGTCAAGGGATCGCCGCCGGTGACCAGGACCTCGGTGATGCTGTCGTGTTCACTGATCCAGGCAATGGCCTCCTTGATCTTCTCGCGGCTCATCTGCACTTCGTCGTCGATGCTCTTGATCTCCCAGTTCCGCTGGCAATAGACACAGATCTGAGGACAGGCATTGTAGGGCTTGAGGATGACGATTTCCGGATAGCGCCGGGTAATGCCGTCGATAGGGCTTGTGGATTTCTCGCCCATGAAATCCATGTCGAACCCCTTGGCCCGGCTTTCCGCGACCGACCGGCAGTAGGTAACGCTGGGAATCACCTGCGCCCGAATCTGGCGGTCGTATTCTGTCTTTCCGTCCTTATTGAAGAGGGACAGGTAATAAGGGGTGATCTCAACGGGGATGCCGTATTCCTTTGCCGCCTTGAGGCCGGCGATTTCGTCTTTGTCAAGAGAGACAATAGCGGACAGGGTGTCCATGTCTTTGATGATGTGCTTCAGGTGCCAGAGGTAATCATGCCAGTCTTCTTCGGTGGCCTGGAAATGGGTCAGGATGTCCTTTTTTAAACCTTTCCGGCGCTTGACGATGCTGCGATCGAAACCGGTCCGATAGCGACGGAAATACCGGCGGATCATGGCGGCGTATTCGTCAAGCTGGGAGGAGCGGATGAGGGCCGCCTCCCGGCCGTCTTTCATCTTGAAAAGCTCTTGGCTCTTGGAGTGTTTCCCCGACTTTCCTGTAATACCTCGAAAAAAAGAGAGATATTCGCAGAGAAATGCCTCGCTGATTCTTTCCAGGGTCTGGTCGGGATCATGGGCCAGGTCGTAAAGGAGCTGCAGGGGCGATGTCTGGGTCAGATGTTCATTCTCCGTGCGCATGGTATTGGAAAAGACCCGGATACATTCCCGTGCGTTGCGCTTTTCGAGGATGTTCATGTCCGAATAATAGGTGTCGGGCTTCATGTTGAACATGGAGCGATTCAGGTGGTTGAAATAATCGAAGAGGAGATGGCGCGCCTCTTCGACATGCTTGGAATCCCTGAGGATCTTCTTGATCTGCGGGTCCGCCTGCCAGAGCCTTTCCAGCAGTTCTTCCTTCGACAAAAAGATGACATTTTTCATCATAAGTTTAGCCTTTCCAGCAGACGTCGGGTTCCCGGGCCGCCTTGACGTCGTCGAGGCGTTTCACGGGGGTGGTCAGGGGGGCGGCCTTGACCAGCTCGGGGTTATCCTTTGCTTCCCCGGCGATCCGGATCATGGTTTCGCAGAAAGCATCAAGGGTTTCGATGCTTTCCGTTTCGTTGGGTTCGATCATGATTGCTTCGGGGGCGATCATGGGAAAGTAGATGGTTGGGGGATGATATCCGTAATCGAGGAGGCGCTTGGCGATATCCGAGGTATGGACGCCGTTCTCGCGGACTTGGCGGTTTCCCGAAAAAACGCACTCGTGCATGCAGGGGCGGTCATAGGGAAGGTCGTAATAAGGTGTCAATTTCGCTTTGATGTAATTGGCGTTTAACACGGCGATTTCGCTTGCCCTTCTCAGTCCTTCCGGCCCCAGGGTGCGAATGTAGGCGTAGGCCTTAACCATGACGTTGAAGTTGCCGAAGAAGGTCCGAACCCGCCCGATGGCGTCGGGGTGTTCATAAGACCAGTCAAAACCGTTATCTGTCTTGATAACCCGGGGAACGGGCAGGTAATCCACGAGGTTTCTCCCGACGCCCAAGGGGCCGCTGCCCGGGCCGCCGCATCCGTGAGGGGTGGAGAAGGTCTTGTGGAGATTCAACTGGATGACGTCGAACCCGAGATCGCCGGGTCGTGCTTTCCCCATAAAGGCATTGGCGTTGGCCCCATCGCCGTAGAGGAGACCGCCTTTACTGTGGATGATTTCCGCCACTTCTTCGATGCGTCGTTCAAAAAGCCCCAGGGTGTTGGGATTGGTCAGCATGAGCCCCGCCACGTCCTCCGCCATCAGCGACTCGAGATGCTCAATATCCACTCCTCCTTCTCTGTTGGAGCGGACGGTGACGATCTGGTATCCGCACAGGGCTCCGGAGGCGGGATTGGTGCCGTGGGCGGCGTCGGGGATGAGGAGGCGCGTCCGCTTTTCGCCTTTCTTTTCAAAATATTTTTTGAAGGTCATGATCCCGGTTAGTTCCCCGTGGGCTCCGGCGGCCGGTTGCAGGGTAAAATCGGCCATGCCGAATGTTTCGCTCAAATATTGGCGCAGTTCATACATCAATTGCAGATTTCCCTGGGAGAATTCCACCGGGGCATAGGGATGCAGACCGGTGAAGCCGGGGAGTTTCGCTATATCCTCGTTGATTTTCGGGTTGTATTTCATCGTACAGGAACCGAGGGGATAGAAGCCCACATCGACGCCGAAGTTCCGCCTGGACAGAGCTGTATAATGACGAATC
>JAPLJZ010000202.1 GCA_026388335.1 Deltaproteobacteria bacterium | reverse complement strand
TACCACATTGGAAACGATGATCTCCTTGACGCCATTGTTGTTGAGATCGGCGATGTCGACGCCGACGAAGTTGTTATATTTGCCGTAGCTGATCTTTTGCAGGAGCAGGCAATCATTTCCCTTTCTCTGATAGATGTAGACACTGTTGTCGTCAATAACCACAATTTCGTTCAAGCCGTCGCCGTTCACGTCCCCGACATCGAGTCCTTTGTAATTCGTCGGGTATTTCTGGCTCATCCAGAAGCTCTTCTTGTCGCGGGGTTGGCCGCCGCTAAGGAAATCTGGATTGATGGACCCGGTGAAGGTTGCTTTCTTGCTTGTACGCATGCCGGCAATAATAATATCTTCACGGCCTTTTTGAGGCTGAGAGGTTTCGGAAGTGGACATCTGAGGCATGGCAGGGGTTGTAGTTGCTGTTGGGGCAGCCACGGCGGGTGCGGCAGGTGCGACTGTCCCCAGGATGTGCTGATCGATTCGCTGTGCGAAGTCGCTCATTTTTACAATGACATCATCCATACCCTGGGACTGGGTCGAGATACTGACGGCCTGTTTATAAGCAGCAATATCCACCAGCTTTGCGTCGATACTGACACTGTTGCCGATCTTGGTAATACTACCCGAGACAACGTAATCGACATTCATTCTCTTTCCCAAGGCGTAGATGTCGGCGATGGTCATCTCTTTCACCTTGACGGCTTTCATGGCGTCGAGAACCTTATCCTTGCTTATGACCTCAATCTTTTCGATGGAGGCGATCCGGGACGATAACATGTCAACAATACCCTGCTGCACGTAATCTATGTTATCGGCGCTGTTAAGGGCAAAGGGAAGCACTGCCACGCTTTTCTTGTCCTTTGCCCACAGGGGCGCTGTTATCAAGAGCATGAAGATGAGTGCAATAAGCATCTTCGATCCATATTTTTGGAATTGATTCATTTTTTTCACCTGTCCTTAATCGTTATTGTATTGCGTTGCACCATAATTCTTGGCGCTCACTGACACGCCGTCTTTTATTATTCAAGACGGTTTTTAATACCTTACTGAACACGCATCCAGTTCAGGTCCAGATATTCATGGATGGCCGCTTCCATATGAAGGTGGCTACCTCATGGTATACCCGCGACCATCAAGACAGGCGCCCATCGCCCGTTGATAGTCTGCACGCATTTGGTTCAACTGGGCTTCTGGCATGCCACCAGTTGGCTGAGTCGGGTCGTAATGTACTTGGCTTACAGCCCAAGGCGCCCACCAACCCCCATAGCCGCCTCTTGCGTCACTGGATAATGGGTTTACGAGAAAGATGATCGTTATGAAAATAAGAACTGCGCGGGCAGCTTTCTTCATATTTCTCCTCCTTGCTTGATTCGGCAAATGTGTTTTAATCTTCAAACTCCACTTTTCAGTGTTTTCATGAGTAATCAGCAAGAAGCATACCTAAAAGAGGATAGCAACATAAGTATAAGATATGAAATCACATATAGCAACTATACATTTTTTTGATTGGATTCTTTTATTTAAAAAATGGATAGGATGTATGCAGAGATTAGTATCCAGTTGGATAATAAGTATCCACAGAAACAGTCGGTTATTTATTTCAAATGTCATTACCAATACCAGCCGTATTCTTTCTTGCAGGTACCATCAATAAATGCTTTGCTCCTTCCCGAACTCAATGATTGACGGATTTTGAGAACCATGCGATATTAGAAACAATAATACTTGAAGAACTGTGACACTGCGGAGAGACAAGGTGGTTAACGTAGCAAACGAACATCAACTTAAGTATGGGAAATACTGGTCTACTCGAATCAAATAATATGAATATAAAAGAGTACTTTAACAGGCAGTCCAAATTGTTTATTATTAATATAGCATTGGCAATGCTGTGCCTTATAGGTTCAATGGATTACGCAACAGGCTACGAATTTGCTTTTTCGTTATTTTATTTATTGCCTGTCACGCTTGTTTCGTGGTTTGTGAGTAAAAAGGCGGGGATTCTTTTTTCTCTTATGAGCTCTCTTGTAATCTTTATCGCGGACTATTTTGCGGGAAAAAGCCTCATGCCGTCCTTTATTGAGCTTTGGAATTTTTCTATCCATCTCGGGTTTTTCACTATTATCGTTTTTCTGATAGCATTGTTGAAATCAGAGTTCGATGAGCATATGAGACTTATTGTCGAACTGAAAGATTCTCTAAATGAAATTAAAGTATTGAGCGGCATGCTTCCGATTTGTGCATCATGCAAAAAGATCAGGGATGACAATGGTTATTGGAGTCAATGACCACCGCCTGAGGCGGTGGCTTGTATTTAGTCCTGGAAGGTACCATGGGTTTCTACTTATTTAATCGAACAAGCCTTTCTGAACCTGTTCAACTTCCTTCTCTTTCTTCTCCTGCCATTTCACATACTTTC
>JAPLJZ010000101.1 GCA_026388335.1 Deltaproteobacteria bacterium | reverse complement strand
TTACCGGTGGGCCCGGCACCGGGAAAACGACCATTATCAACGCCATCATGAAGATCTACAAAACCGTCAAAACGACCATTTTCCTGGCGGCCCCGACGGGAAGGGCGGCAAAAAAGATGGCCGAATCCACGGGCCAGGAAGCGAAGACCATCCATCGCATGCTGGAGTTCAATTTCAAGCGCGGGGGATTTCAGAAAAATGAAAATAGCCCTCTGGATTGCGATATTTTGATTGTTGATGAAGCCTCCATGATCGATATCGTCCTCATGCATTACCTCCTGAAGGCGGTCCCCACGCGGGCAACCCTGATCCTGGTCGGCGATGTGAACCAGTTGCCGTCTGTCGGTCCGGGCAATGTTTTAAGGGATATCATTGCTTCGGGGGTGGCGCCGGTGGTTGAACTCAATGAAATCTTCCGGCAGGCCAAAGAGAGCTCCATTATTGTCAATGCCCACCGGATCAATCAGGGTCTGTTTCCGGAAACAAAACCCGCGTCGGATGCCGGCACCCTGTCAGATTTCTATTTTATTCAACAGGAGGACCCGGAGAAGGCTCTGGAGACAATCCTGAACCTGGTAAAAACAAGGATACCTGCGCGGTTCAAATTAAATCCCATTAATGATATTCAAGTGTTAAGCCCGATGAACAGAGGGACCGTGGGTGTGACCAATCTGAATACCGAGCTTCAGCAGGCATTGAATCCCGGGGAAGGCGGGGTCTCCCGGGGGGGGAAGACCTTCCGGACCCATGACAAGGTCATGCAAATTCGCAACAATTATGATAAAGAGATTTTCAATGGCGATATCGGTCGGATCTTTCATATCGATGAAGAAGATCAGGAAATCAAGGTCCTTTTTGATGAGAGGCTTGTCACCTATGAATTTGCGGACCTCGATGAGCTGGTCCCGGCCTACGCTGTGACGGTCCATAAAAGCCAGGGTTCCGAGTATCCGGCCGTGGTTATTCCCATTATGACCCAGCATTACATGATGCTCCAGCGGAATCTGATCTACACGGCCGTGACGAGGGGCCGGAAGCTGGTGGTCCTGGTGGGAACCAAGAAGGCCCTCGCCATAGCCGTGAAAAACAATAAGACGGAGCAGCGCTATTCGCTGCTGAAGCAACGATTGATGGGGAATTAACCCCCTCAAAGCCAAGAAAGGAGAATTCAGAATGCAGGCAATGTTTACCTTGACCCCGGCGGAGTCAAAACGGTTGATCGGCAAGGGTGTGGCGGCCCTGCCCGAGATTCAGCATGCCCAGAAGAACGGCTACCTCCTCGTAGGCAGGGGATCGACGAACGCCTATATTCTCGAGGAACTGCTCGGCAAAAAAATCAAGAAAGAGGGATATACGGCCGGCCAGGTCATTAAGGGGATTCTGTGCGTCCTCGGGGCGGAGGAAAGAACCAAACCGGTAACCTTCCATAAGGGCGAGCCCCTCCCCGTCGAACCGGGATCGGTTCTGGACAAACTTGGTGCCGGCGACATTTTATTGAAAGGGGCGAATGCCATCGATGCGGACGGAAACGTGGGGGTGATCATGGCCAGTCCCGTGGGTGGAACGATGGGGCAGTTTTATATGGCCATGAAGGCCCGGGGACTGGAGATCATCTATCCGGTGGGGCTCGAAAAGATGATCCCTTCCGTAGAAGCGGCGGCGCAATTCGCGGGAACGGTAACCCTTGGCAAGACGATCGGCGCCCGCGCCGGCATGGCCTGTGTGGCCGACGGCAGGGTGTTCACGGAACTCGACGCCATCGAAACCCTCTTCGGCGTCTATGCCGTCCATTTTGCCTCCGGTGGCTGGGGAGGCGCGGAAGGCTCTGTGATCCTGGTGGTGGAAGGAGCGGATGCCAAGGTGAACAAATGCATAAAATTCATCGAGCAGAAGATCAAGGGTGAACCGCCGCTACCGGCCGCTAAGACCCCCTGCAAGACCTGCGGCATAGCCTGTAGTTTTCAGGGAAAGGAAGGGAAGCAACTGCCCGATTATCTGAAATAAACTGGATTCCCGCCGCCGCGGGAATGACGACGGATCCCCTGCCAGGTTTGTCTCCGTTTGAGTTCCCGGTCGATGTTGTTGAGGACGTCCATCTTGTTGACGGCCCAGGCGGGGCCGAGGAAGATGTCTTTATAGCCGTCGGCAGTCAGCCGCTGGATGACCATCTCCGGGGGGAGGATTTCGAGAATATCGCAGACGGTGGTCACGTATTCCTCTTTGGAGATCATGGAGATAGCGCCGCTTTCGTAAAGACTTCCCAGCACCGTGCCTTGCAGGGCTAAAAGGGAGTGAATCTTGATGCCCTGGATCGGCAGTCCGGCCAGGATCCGGGCCGTCTCCAGAATGTCTTGATGAGTCTCCCCGGGCAGGCCGACGATGATATGGACGCAGAGGAGGATGCCTCGACCTTGAATCCTCTGGACGGTGTCTAAAAAGATTTCCCTGTTGTGGCCCCGGTTGAGCAAGGTCAAGGTCCGGTCATGGATGGACTGAAGACCTAACTCCAGCCAGATATGGTGGGTTTTTGCATAATTTTCAAGTAAATCGAGAACGGAATCGGGTACGCAGTCCGGCCGGGTCCCGATGGACAGGCCCAGGACATCGGGTTGGGCAAGGGCCTCGTCATAGAGCCTTTTTAAATGTTCCCGGTCCCCGTAGGTGTTCGTAAAAGTTTGAAAGTAAGCGATAAAATTCCCCGCCTGGCGGTGAACGGTATAGTAGGCCATACCCTTGTGGATCTGTTCTGTGACCGACGGCAACGGTCCCGCCTGGCGAAGCTTCGATCCCCGGCCATCACAATAAATGCAGCCCCCAACCGCTGCGTGTCCGTCCCGGTTGGGGCAGGTGAATCCGGCGTCAATGGGCAGCTTGTAGACCTTGCATCCGAAGCGATTCCGCCAGTAACTCTTCAGGTCGTAGTAACGCTTGCTGTTGTTCCAGAAGGCCGGTCGCGAGCCGGCTCCTTGATTTATTTCAGGCATGACATCCTTGCGATGCAGGATTTTTCATAATCACCCTAAGTGCTGAGGGCATAATATCAATAGCGATGGGCAAACTCCCCGGCTGCTCTCCGTCCACGTCAAGAAGTACGGGCTCTTGAGAAAAGGCCTCCACCTTCTTCCCGGTCAAGCAGGAAACTTCCTTTATCTCATGAATTTTGCCGTTGTAGAGCTTGGGAAGATGGCGAAATACTCCGGCCAGGCTCAGATCTCCAATCACGGTGATATGAAACACCCCATCATCGATGACCGCCTCGGGAGCGACCCGCATGCCCCCGCCATGGTACTGCCCATTGGCCACCGCGACGTTCCATATTTTTATTTCCTTGTCATAATTGTTATCTATCTTGAGGCGGATTGTCTTTTTTCCGTATAAAAGGATAGCGATCAGGGTTGACCAGATAAAGGAGATGAAGGGGCCGAAGGCCTTGGTGGTTCTGTTGACCCGGGCGTCAACCTCCCCGCCGAGGCCAAAACTCGTGATGTTGTGGAAATAACGGGTAGCGGGGGCGTCATGATGGCTCCGGTAGCGGAGGCGTCCCAGATCTATCAGGCATGCATGGCCCTGCTGGATCGTATCGAGAGATTCTTCAAGTCTGCGGGGTATTGGTACGGTCTTTACGAAATCGCAACCCGTACCGTTGGGAATGAATCCTAACAGGGCATCTTTCCGGATCGGCCCATCTTCATCCATAAATCCGTTGACCACCTCATTGAGAGTGCCGTCTCCACCGACACATACGATCACGTCGGCGCCGTCAAGGAGATGCGATCTGGCCATGCGGGTGGCGTCCCCCGGTCCCGATGTCAGGAAGGAGGTGAGGGTGGTCCCTAACCGGGCCTTGGCCGCGGTCTGAATGCGGGGCCACTCCCTGCCTGTGGCGCCGTTTCCCGAATGGGGATTGACGATGAAGACGATTTTTTTAAAGTTAGGAAATCCGCTCCTCGGCGCCGCGACTGGTTCGGCCGTCATTCCTTTTCACCAAAGGCCTTGAAAAAGGTGTAGCAAAAAACGCCGTCGTCCTCCGACGTCCGGTACAGGTCCCTGATTCCTCTGTCAAAGTCGTCATTTTCCATTATTTCCGCCTTAAGAGCAGCTTCACGGACCCCTTCAATCATGGCCGTAAATGTCTTCCTGGTAAAGCCATCGACAAGTTCCGGTTTGCTGGCATCGACATATACCATCCGCGGGGAGACGCGCACTGATTTGTAGCCTGCCTTGCACAAGAGTGGATAGAGTTCCCGCCCGATCATGGCGTTACCTCCCGCCCGCCGTTGCAGCTCAACCTGACAATGGATCGCCCGGTGGGCGGCTTCGCTGTCCGGATGGAAATAGGCCGAACCGTGATCTCCTTCGATGACCGTGATGGTTCCCCCCGCGCGGAGAACCCTCTTCAGTAAATGCAGCGCCTCCATGGGCCGTGAGAGATGCTCCAAGACGAAACAGACAAAAACATGGTCAAAAGAGTCCGGTTCAAAGGACAAATTGAAGATATCCGCCTGTTGGAACCGAACATTTGTACAGCCCGCCGCCGCCACTTTTCTCTTGGCTTCCGCAACGGAGGCTGCGGAGATATCGATGGAGGTGATCATGGCGGCGGGGCTGTTCCGGGCCAGTGTGACGGTTTGGGCGGCGACGCCGCAACCCGCTTCCAGAACGCGGCTCCCTTCCGGATAGAAGGTATCGGAATGGAGCAACTCCACCAACGTGGAAGCCTGGTCCTGGAGTCGAATATTCTCTCTTGGATCGTAGCCGTGAACATATGCGTTCTTCATAGTTCCTCTTTTGTTGCCTAACGGTATTGGCGTCTCCATATCATCCTCTCACAACAGGGCATTTCGAATGATCTCAGCCGAAAACGGCTTTCCATGTGCCGGATAAATTGTTTTCGCCCCTTTGTCCAGCAACACTTTCCAGCTCTCTTTGACCTTCTGCATGTCTTCAGCAAGGATGGGCAATCCTGGGCTGAGGCACAGAGGAAACTCGTTCATTGCCAAATCCCCCACAAAGGCATCCCCTGTATCCAGCATAACACTGACCGATCCCATGGAATGACCAGGCGTGTAGATAATCCTGCCTGGAATCCCGTATTCGGCCAGAGAGAATTCCGCTTCATCAAGAACGATATCGACATCGGTGGCGTCAATATGAACGAAGGGCATAAATGCTGCCATGATGTTCACAAATAAACGCCCCCACGGAGTGACGCCAGGAGGCAGGGAAATCAAAGACTTTTCCAGCCAATCTTTTTCCAGACCATGCAAGGCAATGGGCGCCCCGGTGAGCTTTTTTATCTCCCCAACTGAACCAATATGATCCCAATGCCCATGGGTGAGCACGATGAGACGTATATTCCCTGGGCGTATCGACAATCTCTCCAGAGTTCTAGTGAAACTTCTGGTTTGTTTGGGCATCCCGCCATCGATCATTATTGCGCCGTCAGCCGCCTGAAGGATGTAGCAGCGATCAAACCCCAATTGCACAGGATGAATGCGTACGGTCATTTTCACTTTCTCTTCACAAACGATGTTTATCACACAAAGGAATTAGGCTGCCTGCCGTTGCTTTATCAGGTTGTTGTCCTCTCTCGTATTGGGCGTGATCTTACGGGGTGAAAGTCGCCCTGTATCTGAATCCTGTCAATGTCAAAAACAGTTACTATACCTTCCCATCAATGAGAACATGCTCTACAGTGAAGAATGCCGAGGATGCACTTAAATTTATAAATCTTGCTTCGTCTTCGATAAACATCGCACGTAGTTTTTGTCCTTCCGGTGAATTGATAGCTGCGAAAAAATCTTCTTCCGACTGCCACCATATCTCGCCAACCCCATCGTACGCCTCCGACATCCCCCTGGATTTCCGGATGTTCTCGTTTATCGGGGAATCCAGGGTGTGACTCTGTATGTAACGTACTGCCCTGTATGTATCTGCGAATTTCCGGAATAAGGGGCCATGATGATTTAGCCAATAATCTTGAAACTCGGCCCGCGACATATTCGGGTGACGCTTTGCACAAAAAACAAATTTGATCATGTATTCATCTCCTTTTTATGGCCCAAGCGAAAAAATCATCGGCGCGAGGAACGCGCGTCCGGTGGATTGAAGGGTCAGGCTGGTTAACTTTTCCCCAAATCGTCACGCTCTTTGAAAACTTCTTTCGCTGCAAACAGCCCGTTAAGAGCGGAAGGAAATCCGGCATAAACAGCCATTTGCACGATAACTTCAACGACCTCTTGTCGCGTACAACCTACGTTTAGCGCCCCATGGATATGAACTTTTAATTGAGGAACGGCATTGCCAAGTGCTGTCAATGCAGCAACAACAGCAATTTCGCGAGATTTAAGATCGAGGCCGGGACGCGAATAGATGTCCCCGAATGGAAATTCGATTAGCAACCGAGCAAAGTCCGGGGCGATGTCTTTCAGACTGTCAACAACTCTTTCACCAGCTTCACCATCAACTTCTTTTAGTTTTTCCCAGCCTCGCTGGTAACGATCTTGCGTGTTCATCTCTTTCCTCCTTTTATTCTTCGCCCAGTGCCTCGCGCACCTTGGTGGCTAGGTCTTTCATGGAGAACGGCTTCTGGATGAAGTGCGCTCCCTCTTCTAGAACGCCATGGTGGGCGATGACGTTTGCCGTATACCCCGACATAAACAGGCGCTTGAGATTCGGGTAGAGGGAAAGCAGTCGCTTGGCCAGATCACGGCCGTTCATCTCGGGCATCACCACGTCGGTCATTAGCAGATGGATCTTACCGGCATGCTCGTCAGCAAGGCGGATCGCCTCGCCCGGTGTAGCCGCGATCAGCACCGCGTATCCTAATTTTTCGAGCATGGTTTGAGCCAGTTTCAATAACATCGCTTCGTCCTCGACCAGCAGCACCATCTCTGGGCCGCCCGTTGCCGATTCCGTCGGTGCTTCCGCCGAATTATGGGCGGTCTTGCCCGCATATTGAGGCAGATAGATTTTGAAGGTCGTCCCTTCCCCGGGTTCACTGTACACGTTGATGAAGCCCTTGTTTTGCTTGACAATGCCGTAAACGGTGGACAGCCCCAGTCCGGTGCCTTGCCCCATGCCCTTGGTGGTGAAAAAGGGTTCGAAGAGATTCTCAAGGACTTCTTTATCCATGCCGCTGCCACTGTCGCTCACCGCGAGCTGTACATACTTGCCGGGGATAAGACCCTCGTGGCTGGTGCAATATACTTCATCAAAGGAAATATTATTCGTCTCAATGGTGACCTTGCCCACCCCGGTGTAGGCATCACGGGCGTTGACACACAAGTTGGCCAAAATCTGGTCGACTTGGCTGGGGTCCATTTTGACGGGCCACAGTTCCGCGCCTGGCAACCATGCCAAATCGATATCTTCGCCGATGAGCCTTCGCAGCATCAAGAGCATGCCGGTCACGGTGTCGTTCAGGTTCAGAACCTTGGGTGACACGGTCTGTTTTCGGGCAAAGGCCAGCAGTTGCCCTGTAAGGTCCGCCGCGCGTTGCCCGGCCTTTCGGATTTCCTCCAAGTGAGAACGGAGCGGTTGGGCCGGGTCCACCCTCCGAAGTGCCAGTTCCGAATGGCCAAGGATTACTCCCAGCATATTGTTGAAGTCGTGGGCCACACCGCCGGCCAGCCGACCCACAGATTCCATCTTTTGGGCTTGAAGCAACTGGCCCTGCAATTTCTGCTTTTCCTCTTCCGTCTTCTTCCGCTTGGTGATATCCTCAATCACAGATATGAAATACCCTGGTTCGCCGGAAGCATGAAGAACAATGGAAACGGTCAAGTCGATCCAGACAATTGAACCATCTTTGCGGATGTATCTCTTCTCCATGCTGTACGTTGGGATTTCTCCGGCCAGCACTTGGCGAACGTATTCCATGCTGGCATCCAGGTCCTCGGGATACGTGATTTCCTGGAACGTTTTCTGGAGCAATTCCTCTCGAGAATACCCGACAATATCGCACAGTTTCTGGTTTACCCGCAACCATCGTCCGTCCGGGGCAGCATGCGCGATGCCCACTGCCGCCTGTTCGAAAGTGGCCCGGAATCGTTCCTCGTTTTCTTGCAGTTCACGAAGAAATAGGACGCTGCTGAGTCCGTCGGAAATCCGACGGCTAATCTCCTTAAAGAGTCTTTTTTCTTCATTTGTCCAGATGCGAGGATATGAACACTGGTGCATACCGAATACCCAGGGCTTACCCAACTTGGGATAAAGGGGAACAGTCATCTGGGACTGAACGCCAAATTGCTCGGCAGTCACTTTGTTAATTGGTTTTTCCGTCCCGGCGGTGTAAGTCACCGGCTCATCGGACTCCAGAACCTCCCGCAAATTCTGGGCCATGTCCGGGGCCATTGGCACATCCACATTCAAGACCTTGGCGCCGGGATATTCAGGCCTGCAGATTTCCATGGGTACGCGAAACGTCGGCGCATCCGGGTCGCACGGATAAAAAAGCCAGGCACGGTCGCAGTCGAAAATCGAAAACACCGTCTCAAGTATATGCCGCAGCATCTGCTCAACATTAGTTTCCTGCTTGATCGTCTGATCAACCTGCTCCAGGTTTTCCAAAAAACGAATGTGCGCTTTGTGTTCCTCCTCTGCCTGCTTACGCTCGGTGATATCCCGACATACATAGAGAATGGTACCACCTTTGATCGACACCCGTTTGACGGTGACCAGATAATCTCTTTTACCGCCATTTTTGTTGGCGATTACCGCTTCGAGATTGGCGATTTTTCCCTGCCTGTTCAGATCTTCAAGATCGAACAGACTCCGGCCCCCGCCCACACATGCTGAAATGTTGCCCATTGCCTGTATTTCCGCTACGGAATAGCCAAGGATGTGGGGAATATTGGGACAGATAAAGGTAAACTTGCCATTGGAATCAGTGATAAAAACCGGATCCAGGATATTTTCGACTGTGATGCGGTGCAGTTCTGCACTCTCCTGCAGCGCCTGTTGCGCGGCTCGCTCGGCGGTCTGGTCGTGAAAGATCAGCACCACGCCGATGATCGCGCCCTGCTCGTCGAAGATGGGCGCTCCGCAGTCGGCAATGGCGCGCGCTGTCCCGTCTCTGGCGATCAGCAGGGTGTCGTTGGCCAGGCCCACCGTTTTGCCCTCGCGCAGGATGCGCTCGGCCGGGTTTTCAATCTTGGCCACGGATTTTTCGTTGACAATGCGGAATACTTCATCCAAGTGCTTTCCAAAGGCCTCAACTTCACTCCAGCCGGTGAGGCTACTGGCAACCGGGTTCATCCGTGTGACATGGCCCGCCGCGTCCGTGACAATGACCCCTTCGCCGATGCTGTAAAGTGTCGCATGGAGTTCTACCAGCACTTTGCGGACATCCTGCTCCGCATCAACCGGCAGTTTCTTTTCTGTCACGCTTTCACCTCTGTCCCATCCTAAAGTATTTCCGCTCCCATCTTAATTCTTCTCGCCAACGCCGTCAGCCCGGTATTGCTCGTTCAAGGCCCCGATAATCCGGGGAAAATCTTTTCAGAAAAGGAGCATTATCATGATGACAGTCTGGTCCGAAAGAATGATTAAAGCCCTTCAACTAAACAGCAAAAGCGAACGCATCCAGGAAAGCTATGTCCGCACCATTCGGATGCTGGATAAATTCTACCACAAAACGCCGGATGCTGTTACCGAAAAAACCCCCCGAGAGTATTTCCTCCAGCGAAAAAATATCAGACAGACTTTTTCTTTGCCGCGATGTGTTTCATCAGGCCCCCGTCCCGGATGAGTTCCTGCATGAAGGGCGGGATCGGCGCCACGGTCAGCGGTTCTCCGGCGCCACCACTGATAATGATCGTTCCCGTATCAGTATCAACCTCGACTTCCTGCCCTTCACTGATCAGGTCCCAAAGATCATTCGATTCAAAGATGGGCAGGCCCATATTGAAGGCGTTCCGGTAGAAAATCCGGGCGAAGCTTTTGGCGATGATACAGGAGATCCCCGCGGCCTTGAGGGCGATGGGGGCATGTTCGCGGGATGAGCCGCAACCAAAGTTTTCTCCGGCCACAATGATATCGCCACGGGTCATCTTTTTCATAAAGTCAGGGTCCGCGTCCTCCATGCAATGGGCGGCCAGGACCTTCGGATCTGAAGTATTTAGATAACGGGCCGGGATGATCGCGTCCGTATCGATGTTGTTACCGAATTTCCAGGTGTTTCCTTTGGATATCATTAATTTGCCCTCATTATGTAATGATTACAGTTCGTCCGGGCCGGCGATCCGGCCGGCAACGGCGGAAGCCGCCGCAACTGCCGGATTGGAGAGATACACCTCACTGCCGGGATGGCCCATGCGGCCGACAAAATTCCGGTTCGTCGTGGCAATGCACCGTTCACCTTCCGCCAGGATGCCCATGTGTCCGCCGAGGCAAGCCCCGCAAGTCGGCGGGCTGATGATAGCGTTGGCGTCCAGGAATATCTCGAAGAGGCCTTCCTTCATGGCCTGCCGATAAATCTCCGGAGTGGCGGGAACGATGATCAAACGAACATCCGGCGCCGCCTTACGGTTCTTCAGGATCAGGGCCGCAACCCTTAAGTCCTCGATGCGGCCGTTCGTACACGACCCGATGTAAGACTGATCGATCTTGATATTGCCGACCTGGCTGATTCCTTTTACGTTGGAGGGGATATGAGGGAAGGCTACCTGGGGTTCGAGCTTTGTCACGTCGATCTCCATGACGGAGGAATAACCGGCGTCCGGGTCCGATTCATAGAAGGTATAGGAGCGCCGGGCGCGCTTTTCCACGAAGGCCCTGGTGATGTCGTCGGGGGTGAAAATACCGTTTTTCCCGCCCGCCTCGACCGCCATGTTGGCGATGGACATCCGGTCGGCCATCGTCAAGTATTTTATCGTATCGCCGGTGAATTCCATGGCTTTGTACCGAGCTCCGTCTACGCCGATTTGACCGATGATATCGAGGATCAAATCTTTCCCTGAAACCCATTTGTTCATGGGACCATTCAGGACGAATTTCATCGTCTCCGGGACACGGAACCAGCACTCGCCCGTCAGCATTGCCGCTGCCAGGTCCGTGCTTCCCACGCCGGTGGCGAATGCCCCGAGAGCGCCATACGTACAGGTGTGGCTGTCAGCGCCGATGATGAGGTCCCCCGACAGGACGATGCCCTGCTCCGGCAAGAGGGCGTGTTCAACGCCGCATTCCCCGCCTTCGTAAAAATACTTCATGTCCTGCTGCCGGGCAAACTCCCGGAGGAGCTTGCATTGCCGGGCGGAACTGATGTCTTTGTTGGGGGTGAAGTGATCGAGGACGAAGACGACCTTTTCCTTATCGAAAATGGTGGTTCCTCCCGCCCCTCTGAACTCGGAAACGGCGATCGGCGCCGTGATGTCGTTGCCAAGGGCGATATCCACCTTCGCGTTGATCAGCATCCCCGGTTGGATCTCTATATGCTCCGTATGGCGGCAGAGGATCTTCTCTGTAATAGTCATTCCCATTTTTTATTCCTCCATGGCAAATTTGGGGTATCCCGATACCATTTTACTTAAGGGGTTTCTCAATAACGTCCCTTTAATATATCCCTCTTTTATCAGGTAAGGGGGAATTTGTATATCAGTCCACCAGCCTGACCTTCCTGATGTTTCCCTTCAGCCATTCAAGGCGATTCAGGGCATTGATGTAGGCCATGGCCGAGGCGACGAGGATATCGTTGTGGGAACCGCGGCCGACGACGGAGTAGCCGTTGTACCTGAGCTGGACCGTCGCCTCACCCTGGGCGTCTGCTCCCTTTGTAATCGCATCGACGGCAAACCGGACAAGGGGATAGTCCGTTTTCGTGATCTTCCGGATTGCCGCAAAGGTAGCATCTACCGGTCCGACGCCGAATCCCGCATCCTGGATGATCTCCTGATCGACCTGCAGTTGCATGGTTGCCGTGGGAATGGCGACATTCCCGCTGACCACGGTGAGGTAGACGAGCTTGAACTTGTCCTTAACCCGGAATACTTCCTCGTAAAGGATCGCCTCCAGATCCTCGTCGAAGATCTCTTTTTTTATGTCGGCCAGTTCCTTGAACCGGACAAAGACCTTGTTCAGGTCCTCCTGAGAATGCTTGTAGCCCATCTTTTTAAGGTGTTCTGAAACGGCGTGACGTCCCGAATGCTTGCCCAGGACAATCTGGGTCTCTGAAATCCCTACGGACTCCGGTCTCATGATCTCATAAGTACTCTTTTCCTTGATGAGTCCATCCTGATGAATTCCCGACTCATGGGCGAAGGCGTTGGCCCCGACGATGGCCTTATTGGGCTGGACGGGGATACCCGTGATCTGGGTCAGGAGTTTTGACGTTTGGTAGATCTTCTCCGTTTTGATGCCCGTATGGACGCCGAAGAGATCCCGCCGCGTTTCGATGGCCATGACGATCTCTTCCATGGCCGTGTTTCCGGCACGTTCCCCGATGCCGTTAATCGTACATTCCACCTGACGGGCGCCGTTGAGGACGGCGGCCAGGGAATTAGCGACGGCCAGCCCCAGGTCATTATGGCAATGCACAGAGATAATAGCCTGATGGATATTTTTGACCTTTTCAAAAAGATAGGCAATGAGGCGTCCGTATTCTTCCGGGATCGTGTAGCCCACAGTGTCTGGGATATTCACTGTCGTCGCCCCTTCTTCGATGGCAGCTTCGACCATCCGGCAGAGATAGTCCCGGTCCGTCCGGGTGGCGTCCATGGCGGAGAACTCAACGTTCTTTGTATATTTGCAGGCGTGAGCGACGGCCTTGCGGGCGTCCTCCATAACCTCTTCCCGGGTTTTCCGAAGCTGGTATTTTAGATGAATGTCGGAGGTCGAGATAAAGGTGTGGATCCGCGGATTGGCGGCGTCGGCAATGGCCTCCCAGGCGCGGTCGATGTCTTCGATATTGGCGCGGGCCAGCCCGGCGATCTGGGCGCCCCGGATTTCCCGGGCGATCTGCCGGACCGAAGCAAAATCCCCTTCCGATGCCACGGGGAATCCCGCTTCGATGATGTCGACACCCATGGCTTCAAGCTGGCGGGCAATCCTCATTTTCTCGTCGGGATTCATGCTCGCCCCGGGGGATTGCTCCCCGTCCCGGAGTGTCGTATCAAAAATGTAGATCCTGTCTCCTTTTCCCTTCTTCATAACATTCTCCTTTCAAAAAATAAAAAAAGGCCATGGACTTTCCGCCCATGGCCTTTTAGGTGTGTTCTGATTTATCTGGTCAAGAACTGCCTAAAGACGATGCGCGGCGGGTATGAAGCAAAAGGCACAGAAGGGCGAGATCCAATAAAATCGCTAAGGGATCGCGTTTCAGTAAATCATTGTTGCCTTTTCCGCTCATCGTGTTAACAGCTCTTCCAAAGTTAGTTAACCTCTTTCTAGATGAAAAGAGAAATGATGTCAAGGGCTGAGTTATTATTCTGAACTCCTTATTTAGCCGCTTAATAATATACGGACAAGCTCTGAGACTATTAACTTTTCATATCCCCCGTCAGGATAGTTTGTTTACGTCAATCCCGGCTTTGATTGCCCGTTTGTATGATTCCCTTTTAAAGTAGATTCCAAACCCAAAAGTGCCCACCAATACTGCCACGGCCCCAATTATCCACACAAATATCGCCCTTAATCCTGCTTGCGTGTAGGCAAAAAACAACGCCGGGATACTCATCATGGTCAGAAACAGACCTGCGTGAAAAAGGCGATCCCCGATCAGCCAATATTTAGCCGCTTGGGGCGCTTTTTTCTTCATTCGCTCATAAAGGGGATAATCCAGGGACCTTCCCTTATTCGAACGAGCAGACATATTCCGTAACTCCTTTGTCCACGGCAATTTCAAATGACGACTTGCCGGGCACAAGAAAAAATGTTCCGGGACCGTAAGCAGCCCAGTGATCAGATCCGTCCTGCCTCACTCGACAGTTGCCGGCGAGGATCTCCATTTTTTCCGGGGCATCGGTATTGAAGGTAAATGAACCGGGAAAGATCAGTCCCACGGTCTTTTTATTTCCATCTTTGAAGAAAATGGTATGGCTAATCACCTTTCCGTCAAAATAGATGTTTGCCTTGCAGATCACGCTGACATCATCAAACCGTTCCACTGTATTCATCGACATTGGTCACCTCCGTTGATTGCTTTCCTTCAGGATTCTATTTATTCGCGCCTCAACCGCTTTCTTCGTCCGGGGCACAATTCTCAAGGTGCTTTATCCCGAGGCGTCATACCGTAACAGGATAAAAATATTCCCTTTTCATCGCCACGGTCAAGCCGTCGCCTTCCGCAAGCCGCTTGAACAATGCCTCAAGCTATCAGAAAATAAGCGTAGAATTCAAATGATATTTCATCCACCCTACATTTTGTGGGCACTATTTCCCTTGATATACAGGGCCGCGCTTCTTATACTTCACCCGCACAAAAGCACCATCTCATCAAAAAAACGTATTGACATGAAACGAACCTTGTGTCTTTATTAACCAGCTAAAGTAGCAAAGGAAAAGTTGATGAACGTCCTTCCAGATATTAAAAAGACTTTTGGTAAGAAACAGGGGATAAAGCGGTTGGGGCTACCCATTGCTTTGAGGGCGTTCGTTTTGTGAGCAACGACATATAGTTTCCTTAAAGCCATGGGTAACCCCATGGCTTTTTTTTTACTCTGAGAGAACATATGTCGGGATCAATAACGATCCATATAATTGAAATAGAAAGGAAAACTTATGCAAACACAATCCTGGGCCGGATGTCATGTGCCCATCATAACCCCTTTTAGAGACGATTATTCCATAGACGAGGCGGGACTTCGTCAACTTGTCAATTACTATATCGAAGACGTAAAGTGTGATGGTATTGTCCCCTGCGGGACGACCGGAGAATCACCGACATTGGATCATGATGAGCATGCAAGGGTCATTAAAATTGTGATCGCCGAAGTCGGGGGCAGGGTGCCGGTGATGGCAGGCACCGGTTCTAACAGTACCAAAGAGGCTATCGAGATGACAAAGCACGCCGCGGATATGGGCGTAGCGGCAAGCCTGCAAGTCTGCCCCTATTATAACCGACCCTCACAGGACGGTTTGTTGAAGCACTTCGAAACGATTGCCGAGGCAACAAAGCTGCCGCTTTTCATCTATAATATTCCCTCGCGGACGGGACGGCTCATTGAAGCCAAAACGATGATTGCCCTCTCGAAGATGGACTATATCATCGGGATGAAGGATGCCTGCGGTGATTTGATGGTCACGATGGAGATCATTCGGGCCACCCGTGATTGCGCAAAGAAGTTTTATGTCCTTTGCGGAGAAGACGCCCTGACTTTCCCGATGATGGCTTTAGGCGGCGATGGCGGGATATTGGCCGTGTCCCATATTGTCGGGAAACAATATCGTGAGATGGTCCATCTCTATCTTGCCGGGGAAATTAATGCATCACGGGAGATTCATTTTAAGACACTTCCATTGGTGCAGACGCTGTTTATAGAAACCAATCCCGTTCCGGTTAAGGAGGCCATGACCATGATGGGGTTGCCTGCGGGGAAGGTGCGACTGCCCTTGGTCCCCCTGAGGGCAGAGAACCGTGAGGTGTTACGTCAGGCTTTGCAGCAGTTTGGTCTGCTGAACAGTCAGGATCGTTGATGATCTGTTGAGCCGTCTACTGTGAGACTGTGAGGCGGCTTAACAGATTCTTTTTCCAAGGAATCCAATAAGGTGTCCATACCATAGTCATCGTAGAGATAGATGCTGTCCCCGTTATTACAATATCTACGGCGGTTGAGGAATTGATCTTCAATCGCCGTTTTTCTTTTTTATGATTATCCATTGACAGGCAAGAAAGCACTCTCTATACTCCGCGCACTTTTTGGCAAAAGGAATCACTCGTGAAGCAGATATTGAGCCTTGTCGGTAAACTTCTCTACTTCCTGATGGGCTGGCGCTTTGAACCTCTCCCGCCATATATTTCCCGCAAACATGTGATCATCGGTTTTCCCCACACTTCAAACATGGATGCAATCAGGGCCTTTATCGGTTACCGGATAATAAAACGGACCGGTCATATCATGGTAAAGAAGGAATGGTTCTTCTGGCCCATGTCCGTTGTTCTTAAAATTGTCGGCGGCATCCCGATTGATCGCAACTCATCCCAGGGCGCCGTGGAACAGATGGCGGATATTTTCAACGGAAGAAATGAATTTCTTCTGGCAATCGTACCGGAGGGGACGCGCAAAAAAGTGAAGACCATCAAGACCGGATTCTGGCACATTGCCAAGGCTGCTAATGTTTCGATAATCTGCTGGTTTTTAGACAACAAAAATAAAAGAGCCAGATGGCTGGGTGAAGTCATCCCCGGGGATAATATGATGAATGACCTGATCCGGATACGGGATATCTATGAAAGGGCCGGATATATATTTCCACTGGACGTCACTTTACCCACACCGATAAATACACAGGTCCGGTAATATCCTTTTCTCACAAGCCGAATCTGATAATCTCCTTTGGCTTGAGATTGTTTTCCATTAGCAATAAATAATGAATAACCTTTCAGTAATATCAAGGGTGCGGATAAGGTGAAGCAAATGACCAAAGGATTCTTTGTCGACATCGGTTTTGCCGGGGGGGAGCGGAAAACTGAGGCAGGATCATGATTCTTTATACATCGCCTCAATTACATCACAATATTGAGTATTTATGGATTTACGTTTCACCTTCATCGTGGGGGTAACTTCACCGTCCTCGGTATAGAGTTTCTTGTCAAGAATTTGAAACTTGCGAATGTTTTCCACACGCGCCATTTGATCATTCACCTTGTTGATCTCATCCTGGATGAGCTTGACAACCTCTTCGGCCCGCGTCAGACTGGCAAAGGTCGTGAACTGGACCCGCTGGTCCTGGGCATATTTGACGACATTTTCCTCATCAATGACGATGATGGCAGTCAGATATTTCCGCCCGTCGCCAATCACGACGGCGTCATTGATATAAGGCGAGAACTTCAAGAGATTTTCGATGTATTGCGGGGCAATGTTTTTCCCTCCCGCCGTAATGATCAGGTCCTTTTTTCGATCCGTAATTTTCAGGTAACCATCACCATCGATCTCCCCCACATCACCCGTGTGCATCCACCCGTCATGGAGAGCCTCCCGGGTATTTTCCTCATCCCGATAATACCCCTTGAAAATCCCCTTGTGGCGGACCAGGATCTCTCCATCCTCGGCAATCCTGACCTCTGTCTCGGGCAAGGCCCGGCCGACGGTGCCGAGCTTGAAACTGAATTCATCAGACATATGGGTAATGCCCGTCGTTTCCGTCATCCCGTAACCCTCCCGGATGGGGATGCCGATACTCTGGAAATATTTCAGGATATTATGGGAAATGGGGGCGGCGCCGGAAAAACCAAGACGCACCCGGTCAAAACCCAGTCGCTCCTTCAACTTACGGAAAACGGTGAAATAAGCCAAATGATAAGCCATGCTTAAGGGCAGCGATGGTGGTTTGCCCTGAAGTTTCGAGGTGTTGTAAGCGGTCCCAATCTTTAAAGCCAGGGCATAGGCCTTTTTCTTGAACCAGGTGGCATCCGCCATTCTGAGGACGATGCCGGAATAGTATTTCTCCCAGATCCGGGGCACGGCATGAAACAGGGTAGGCGATACCTCCTGCATATCCTTGATCACCGTGTCCGTGTTTTCCGTAAAGTTGACGATATGCCCCGCCGTGAGGTGCACCATGAGATCAAAGATCTGTTCGTAGACATGGTTGAGGGGTAGAAACGAGATGGTTTCATCGTCCGGAGTCGCCCGGGTGACGATGCCGGCCTGTTTGCCGACCCACAGATAACCTTCATGGGACAGCATCGCCCCCTTCGGTGGGCCCGTTGTCCCGGAGGTATAGATAATCCCCGCCATATCGTCCGCTTTCCCCCTGGCAACGAGGCTATCGAACAGCTCCGGGGTCTCCTGAGCGGTTTTGCCGCCCAGGGCCAGCAGGTCGTTAAAGCTCATCAGCATGGGATCCTGGTAATGACGCAAACCTTCCATGTCCCAGACAATCAGCTTGCGTAAGTCGGGCGTCCGGGAGCGGAAGACAAGGGCCTTGTCGAACTGTTCCTCGTCTTCACAGATGTAAACGACCGCCCCCGCATGGCCGACGACATATTCACATTCCGCCGCCGGATTGGTCGTATAAACCCCGACAAAGGCCGCTCCTGCCGACATGACCCCCAAGGCGCTGTAGAGCCACTCCGGTTTGTTCTCACCGATTATCGCCACGTGATCTCCGGGCTGCACCCCCAGGGCATGGAGGCCCAGGGCGACCTGTCTGACTTTTTCGAGGTATTCGGACCAGGAAATGTCATGCCAGATCCCCAGTTCCTTCCTTCTCATGGCAATCCGCCCCGGATGTTTGCGGGTAATATCGACCAGGGCTTTTGGTAGCGTGTCAACGGTCATCGGAATCTCACCTTGCGCCGGTATCGCTTGAATCCCTTGACCGACGCCTCTTTCGCAATGCCGAGATAAAACTCCTTGACGTCCTCATCCTCCCGCAGGATCTCCGGTTTGTCGGCCCGCACAATCCGTCCGTTTTCCATCAGATATGCAAAATGGGCGTACTTCAGTGCCATGTTGACATTCTGCTCTACGAGGAGGATGGTGACGCCTTCCCGCTCATTGATTTCCCGGATAATGGTGAAGATTTCCCGGGTGAGCAATGGGGACAGACCCAGCGAGGGCTCGTCTAACATAAGCAGCTTCGGCCGGCTCATTAACGCCCGGCCGATGACGAGCATCTGCTGCTCTCCACCGCTCAGATAGCCTGCTTGCTGATTCTTCCTTTCCCGGAGGATGGGAAAGTGTTCCAGCATTTTTTGGACGTCCTCTTTGACGCCCTTTTTATCCCTGCGGGTATAGGCGCCCATCTGGATATTTTCCATGACCGTGAGTTCGGGAAAGACTTCCCGGCCTTCCGGGACATAACTGATGCCCATTCTGACGATCTCATCCGTATCCTTGCGGTCGATCCGCTCTCCCAGAAACTCGATAGTTCCCTTTTCCGGCTGTTCTTCCTTCAGGTCATAAAGGAGCCGCATGATGGTCTTGAGGGTCGTCGATTTGCCCGCGCCGTTGGAGCCGAGGAGGGCGACGATTGCCCCCTGCTCCACGTCGAAGGAAATGCCGTGGAGGGCGCGGATAAGGTCGTACCATGTTTCAATATTCCTGACCTTAAGCATGATGGGCCTCTTCCTCGCCCAGATAGGCCTTGATGACCTCCGGATGATTCTGGACCTCCTGCGGGGTCCCCTCGGTTATCTTTTCCCCGTGATTGATGGCGAAGATGCGGTCGGAGATCCCCATGATCATATTCATGTCATGCTCGATGAGCATGATGGTGACCTGATAATCCTCCCGGATGTCCTTGATCCAGATATTCAAATCTTCCTTTTCTTCCGTGTTCATTCCCGCCGAGGGTTCGTCGAGGAGCAGCACCTTCGGTTTTAATGCCAGCGCCCGGCCGAGCTCCACGAGTTTCCTCTTGCCGTAAGGCAGATTGGCCACGAACTGGTCACGAACCGACTGGAGGTCCAGAAAGTCAATGATTCCTTCCACGATTTCCCGGTTTTCGATCTCTTCCCGGGCGGCACGGGATCGCCTTCCCCAGAGGGCCGCTCCGGCAAAGATGCCTGTTTTCATATGGATGTGCCTGCCGAGCATCAGATT
>JAPLJZ010000001.1 GCA_026388335.1 Deltaproteobacteria bacterium | reverse complement strand
AGAAAGTATGTGAAATGGCAGGAGAAGAAAGAGAAGGAAGTTGAACAGGTTCAGAAAGGCTTGTTCGATTAAATAAGTAGAAACCCATGGTACCTTCCAGGACTAAATACAAGCCACCGCCTCAGGCGGTGGTCATTGACTGAGGGCTTACTATGGAAGATGAAAAAAAGACCAAAGAACAACTAATCGAAGAACTCAAAGAGATGCACCTTCAATTAGCCGCCCTTGAGAAACAAGAATTTCCTGAAAATAAGCTCAGGGAAGAGGAAATGAAACAACAGGCGCGCAGACTAACCAAGCGAGTCAAGGAACTGGATTGCATCTATGACATCTCTAATCTAATCGAAAAGTCGGACATCTCGATAGAAAGGATCTTGTGCGGAGCTGTGGAACTCTTGCCCCCGGCAATGCAATACCCTTACCTGGCCTGTGCGCGTATAGTCTTGAAAGATAAAACCTACGAGACAGCCAATTTTCAGGAAAGCCCATGGCGGATGGCCTGCGCGATTAGAGTTCAGGGTGAGTCGGCCGGGATGGCGGAGGTTTTTTATCGGAAAGAACCAACTGTTGATGGCCAAGAACCTTTCATTCCGGAAGAAGACAAGCTCCTCAACGCCGTCGCCGAACGCCTGGGTCGCGTAATCGACCGCAAGCGAGCGGAAGAGGCGCTGCTTAGGACGGAAGAGAACTTCCGCCGTTCTCTGGATGACTCCCCTTTGGGGGTGCGCATCGTGAGCAAGGAGGGAGAGACAATTTATGCCAACCAGGCTATTCTGGATATTTACGGCTACGAGGGCATTGAAGAACTGAAAACAACCCCTGTAATGAAGCGTTATACCCCGGAGAGCGTTGCTGAGTTCCAGATAAGACGGGAAAAAAGAAAACAAGGTGATTATCTCCCGTCCGAATATGAAGTAAGCATTGTCAGGAAAGATGGTGCAGTCCGCCATCTCCGGGTCTTCCGCAAAGAAATATTGTGGGACGGTGAATCACAGTATCAAGTAATATACCAAGACATCACCGACCACAAGTTGGCAGAGAAAGATCGTGAGAAGCTTATCTCGGAGCTGCAAAATGCCCTTTCGGAAGTCAAGAAATTGAGTGGAATGCTTCCCATATGCGCGTCCTGTAAAAGGATTCGTGATGACAATGGGTACTGGGAACAGATAGAATCTTATATAAGAGGTCACTCAGAAGCCGAATTCAGCCATGGTATTTGTCCCGATTGTGCGAAAAAACTGTATCCGGAATTATATAAAATAGATAAGTAGCATAAGCGCGTTTGTAATTTTTTTGACATAGCAGCCAAGCCTCATTTTATGCCGTCACGACACCTCTCGATTTCAGGGCTGTGTTGACGAGACAGGAACATGAAATACAGGATTTTCAAGACGCGGATGTAAGGGTGCAGATCGGAGCTCTGGGGCAGGCAGGAATGAAGGTTCATTGGACAAATAATGCTGAAAGGCATCTCGATGCCATCTTCAACTATATTGCTCAGACTTCTCAAGAGTATGCCAACCCGCATGTAATGTAAGCGAAGCGATGGATGGTAATGCATCCATATCTACAAGCAGCCTGTCAGTTAGCGGGCAAATTCCTTTTCGATTCGGGCCATAGCTTCGGCCAGGCGGTCGTCGGGCACGGTGAGGGAAATCCGGACATATCCTTCCCCGTATTTACCGTAAGCCGTTCCCGCCGCCACGACGATGGCCGTCTTGTCAAACAGGCGATTCGTGAATTCCAGCGAGGTCATCCCTTCCGGCACGGGCACCCAGAGGTAGAAGGTTCCCTTGGGCGGTGTAAAAAAGATGCCGATCTTCTTGAGGGTTGCCAGTACCAGCTCCCGGCGCTTGCCATACACCTCGATCATGTGATCGATGAAGGAAGCCTCTTCCTTCAGGGCATGGATGCCGGCAAACTGGATGGGGTTGAAGATGCCGGAATCGGTGTTTTCCTTCACCTTGCTGATGGCGGCAATCAGGTTGGCGTTGCCGCAGGCCATCCCCAACCGCCAGCCGCACATGTTGAAGGGCTTGGAGAGGGAATTCAGCTCGATGCCGATGTCCTTAGTCCCTGGCGCCATGAGGAAGCTGATGCGCTCCTGGCCGGCAAAGAGGATTTCGCTGTAGGGATTGTCATAACAGATGGCGATACCGTACTGTTTCGCAAAGGCGACCAGGTCATTGAGAAATTTCTTTGTGGCGCAGGCCCCCGTGGGATTGTTGGGATAATTGAGAAACATGCCCCGGGCCTTTTTGGCGATGTCCGTCGGAATGTCTTCCAAAACGGGGAGATAGTCGTTTTTGGCGAGGATGGGAACATTGTACGGCTCCCCTCCCCCCATGAGAATACTGGACCGGTAGGCCGGGTAGCCGGGATCGGTCATGAGGACAATATCCCCGGGATTGATGCAGGCTAAAATAAAATGATGGCAACCCTCTTTGGAGCCGATGAGCCCCAGGATCTCACTGGCCGGATCCAGGGTGACGCCGTAACGGTCCTGGTACCACCGGGCCACCTCCTGGCGAAAGGAGAGCATCCCTTTCTCCTCGTCTGTCGGATAACGGTGGTTCCGGGGATCCCGGGACGTCCGGCAGAGTTCATCGATTATGGCATCCGGCGTCGCTTCGACGGGATCGCCAATGGCCAGGCTGATGACATCGACACCTTCGGCCCTGGCCTTGGCGATCTTCTTTCTCAGCTCCATAAACAGGTAGGGGGGGATTTTCGTCAAGCGGTCGGCAATTTGCACAGTCTCTCTCCTTTTATTTGTTGTAGGCTTCGTCCCAAAGACGCCCCTCATAGACAACTTTCGCTTTACCTTCAAGGTATATTTTTTCAAAGCCCGTGGAGGTTTTTTCAAAATATATATTTAATTTCTCTCCGCTTTTTACCTGGACAGCGACTGGGGAGTCCACCAGCCCTTTTGCCGCGGAAATGAGCACCGACGCCACGGAACCGGTGCCACAGGCCAGGGTCTCGTCTTCCACTCCCCGCTCATAGGTCCGCACCATCATGTTACGACGGTCCAGGGATTTGACAAAGTTCGCATTGGTCCCCCGGGGCTGATATTGATCGTGGTAGCGGATGTTCCTACCGATGTAAAACACGTCAAAGGCGTCCAGATCCTCCACATAAAAGACGACATGGGGAACGCCGGTGTTGATGCTGTTTACGGTATAATCCCGGCTGTCGATGCGGATGGTTTCATCGGTCCGCAGGTCGAAAGGGTCTGTCAGTCTGAGCTTGACAACGTCCCCTTTGACTTCGGCGTCAATGATCCCCGCCACCGTCTCAAAGGACATCTTCTTCGGGGCAATCCCCTTGAGATTGGCAAAGCGGGCGGCACAACGGCCACCATTGCCGCACATTTCCACTTCCGAGCCGTCGGCGTTGAAAAAACGCCAGCCGAAATCGGCCTTTGCCGACTCCTGGATCAGGATCAGTCCGTCGGCCCCGACGGAGATCTTGGGTGTGGAGACCTCCTGCACGAAGTCCACGACGGACATGGCGCCGATGGCCGCTTCCACCTGGCGCTGCCGGTTGTCAATGAGGATGAAATCATTGCCGCTGCCGCTCATTTTACAGAATTCAATCATGCCTTTTTCGTCCCTCTTGAATTGATACCTTCCTCCTTAAACGATCTTGTCAAAAAGGTGAAGCAAAAAGAATACCCTGGCACTGCCTGCCTTTTTTCATCCACATCTCACCTTAACGATAACCATCAGAAAAACAAGTAAGTGGCACATATTCCTGCTTGACATCCCTCTCTTATCTCCCTAACATAGATACCACCGGGTGGGTAGATTTAAACTCTGCCCTCGGGAATATTGACTATTTTTTATCTTTAACTATCCGTATTCTAAGGAGATAGACCATGTACGCAAAAATTCTGAATTTGTTGGGTAAAGACGCCGAGCCGCTGCTTGGCCACCAGTGTGTTTTCCCTAAGGAAAATCTGCATCTTCCCGGTCCTGACTTCATCGAGAGGATCTTCATTCCCACGGACAGACCGATTAACGTGCTGCGGAACATGCAGCTTCTCTTCGATCACGGCCGCCTCGCCGGCACTGGCTATCTGTCCATCCTGCCCGTTGATCAGGGGATCGAACACAGTGCCGCCGCGTCCTTTGCCCCGAATCCCATCTACTTCGATCCGGAAAATATCGTCAAGCTCGCCATCGAGGGAGGATGCAGCGCCGTCGCCTCGACCCTCGGCGTTCTGGGGGCGGTGTCGAGAAAGTACGCCCACCGGATTCCCTTCATCGTGAAGGTCAACCACAACGATCTGCTTGTTTATCCTGCCAAGTATGATGAATTTCTTTTTGCCAACGTGAAGCAGTGTTTCGACATGGGGGCCGCCGCGATCGGGGCAACCATCTATTTCGGTTCCGAGGAGAGCAGTCGGCAGCTTCGGGAGATCTCCGCGGCCTTCTCCCTGGCTCACGAATTAGGAATGGTCACGGTTCTCTGGGCCTATCTCCGCAATCCCGCCTTCATCAAGGACGGGAAGGATTACCATACAGCCGCGGATCTGACCGGACAGGCCAATCACCTGGCAGCCACCATCCAGGCCGACATCGTCAAACAGAAACAGCCGGACTGCAACGGCGGCTATCCGGCGGTCAAATTCGGTAAGACAGATCCCAGGGTTTATAACGTGCTATCCACACCCCATCCCATCGACCTGACCCGTTACCAGGTCATCAACTGTTATTTGGGCCGGGCGGGGCTGATTAACTCCGGTGGGGCCTCGGAAGGGGAAAACGACCTGGCCGAAGCAGTGCGGACGGCGGTCATAAACAAACGGGCCGGGGGTATGGGCCTTATCTCCGGTCGCAAGGCCTTCCAGCGTCCGATGAAAGAGGGCGCCGCAATTCTCCAGGCTATTCAGGACGTCTATCTCTGCCCGGAGGTGACCATCGCCTGATTATTTAACATAAATGGGTCTTTATCGTAATAGTGACGACCGGAGGTATCTGCAATCAGGAATGACGGGGATAGTAAATGGAGAAAAAGACATCTTTCCGGGCACCAGGCATTAATCATTCTCAGGAATATCCTGCCAAGGGCAGAATCGTAAGTCCTCCAATCATCAGGGATAAGCTTCCCTTCCCCGTCAGTCCCGTTATTCACTCCACTCTGCGGGCTATTTATGCCGGTGGACCAAAATCCAGATGGCAATCGGACAACTTTGGCCGCCCCTTTTATCCATACGAAACAAGAGCGGGCAGCATCACCTTTTTTTGTGAGCCCCCACCCGATTATTCCAGCCGCTTTCATCCGACCATCGCCATGTACTATGCCCCCCGCCTCGGTTTTATCTATTCCGGCAGTTTGAGGAATACGGTGCGAAACCTGTCGGTGGAATCGGCAGATGTGTTCCTGATTCTCATGTCTTATATTGCCCAGTTGGATGACCCCCGGACGGGGATTGCCCGCATCACGCTGGAGGAAATGGCGGGGATACGGGATGTCCGTATCCGCCACGGCAGATCGCAAAACCTGTACACTGATCTCAAGCAGGAAGTGCTGCGCCTTGCCGATCTTCGTTTGTCCATGACCTGGAAGAACTATCAAACCGGGGGAGTGGTCACCTTTGGTAAAGAAAGGCCGGACAGGCTTCTGGATATTCTTGACGTGGAATACCGGCAGCAGGAAGGTGCCTGGACCGCATTCCGGTTCCGTTGCGGTCAGGCATTGTCTCACTTCCTTAATGTGGACGGACTCTTCTGGATAGGCTATTACAGCAAATCCCTTCTTCACCTCAGCCCATACCATGAAGCCTTCACAAAAAAGTTGGGCACTTACTGGACCCTGATCGGAACGGTTGCCGGTAAAAAAGGGGCCTTACCCAAGGCAACGCCCCGGAGCATCCTCGATTTCTGTGGCGACGACGTGAATTGGCGCCATCCCGGCCACACCGTGGATGCCTTTTTCAAAGCCCATGAACGACTCATGGAAATTGGGATCATCGAAGACGATGATTTGCGGGAGCCCGTCAGCCGGACCAGGGGATATATGACGGAGTGGCTGGAAACGCCCATTACCGTCAAGCTTTCCGAAAAACTCTGGAAAATGGCGAAAAGGATATCTGCAAAGAAGGTGAAAGGATCTGTCAAAGAACTTATTCGCCGTCAAAAGGAGTCGATCGAGAGCGCTTGCGTTTCCCCGGATGCAAGCGTCCTGATGGCAAATCCGGCTATCTTGAAAACACTGCGCTCCCGCTTTTATCTGCGTCAGCAAGATCTTGCCGAAGCCCTGGGCATCACACGTCAAACCTTGTCCAGGTATGAAAGGGGCGTCTGTAAAATCACGGCCCCTTGTGTAGCAAAATCGCTAGCGTTCTTCCGGAGGAAAGCCGGTGAAAACGAAGACGTATAAGCTCCTACCCAACCTATCCCATGCATATAAGTCACCCATCTCCGCAGAATGCTCATGTTTCAATATCCCGATCCCCCCTATCCATCCGATTTTTCCCTCCGGTAACATTGCCAATAAATATAACCCCAGGAAGAGGCATATTGACGGTCTGATATAATGGGCCATAACGATCCACTTCTTTTTAATGCACAGGAGGCGACGATATTATGGAACAGGAAAAAAGGATAGAGATCCTGCAAAAGCAGCTCGCCGCTCAGGGATTAGGGGGCGCCCTGATCGGTTATTCCCGGAATATCTTCTACTACACCGGGACGGCCCAGCCTTCTTATCTTGTCGTACTGCCGGACGAATACACCCTGTATGTTCGGAGCGGTCTGGATTTCGCCCTCAACGATATTTTCATCCCGAAAGAAAGGGTGAAAGAAGAAAGACGTCTGGACAAGATTTCCGAGGCTTTCTTAAAGAGGATGCAACCATCTGGCGGCAAGATCGGTGTAGAACTGGATATTTTGACGGCGGAGCAATTCCTGAACATCAAGAAACTCTTTCCTGGATGCGATTTTGTCAATATCTCGCCGTTTGTTCTGGAACAGCGAAAGACAAAGGCTCCCCGCGAAATTGAGCAGATCAGAAAAGCCTGCCAGGCCATTCACGCCGGTCATGAAGCGGTCCTTTCGTCCTTAAAGGACGGGATAACGGAGTTGGAGCTTGCCGCCGCCGTGGAAAACGCCCACCGCCTTGCCGGTCATGAGGGCATCTTCTTCATCCGCCAGCCCGATTTTTTCATGAGCCGCGGCCCCATCACCTCAGGTCCCAATCTTTTCAAGATCAGCGGCGTCGTTTACACCATTACCGGCGTGGGATTGAGCCCCGCCGTTCCGGCGGGTCCCTCGCAAAGAATAATAAATGCCGGGGACATCGTCATTGTTGATATTCCTACCCTCGTAAACGGCTATCATGCCGATCAGACACGGACCTATTGTGTGGGAAAGGCCGGAAAAGAAATTCATTCCATGTACGACGATCTGCAGGCGATCGCCGATCATCTCATCGCCAACATCCGGCCCGGAACGGCCTGCCATGACATTTACCGGATGGCCGTTAATAAAGCCGATGAACTGGGACGACAAGACCAGTTCCAGCATTTCGGCGGCGGCAAGCGATCCCGGTTGATCGGTCACGGCATCGGCCTGGAGTTGAACGAACCCCCCATCCCCTCCGAGTACGATCATTCCCCGGTGGAGGAAGGTTATGTCATTGCTTTGGATCTGCATATGCTGGATGAGGGGTTGGGTGTCGTTAAGCTGGAGGATATGATCCTGATCAAGAGGACTGGAAACGAAATTCTGACGACCAGTCCCAGGAAACTATTTGAAGTATAAAAAACAAGGAGGAGGGGATTATGGAGTTCGTCAGGGTTGAAAAAACAGATGGCATTGCGAAGGTTATTCTCTCGCGGGGAAAGGTGAACGCGATCAATGAATTCGTCATCGACGAATTGACCGCCTGCTTCAAAGAGCTTGCCGGTGACGCCCAAACCAGGGCGGTCATCATTTCCGGGCAGGGGAAATTCTTTACCTACGGTTTCGATATCCCGGAGTTTTTAAACTACAAGAAAGACGAATTCCTTCGTTACCTCACCAAATTCACAGATTTCTATGGCGACGTTTTCCTGTTTCCGAAACCGGTCATTGCCGCCCTCAACGGTCATACGATGGCCGGCGGTTGCATGATCGCCATCGCCTGTGATTACCGGATCATGGTTTCAGGAAAAGCGAAGATGTCCCTCAATGAGATCAACTTCGGATCTTCATTGTTCGCCGGCAGCGTCGAGATCATCAAGCTCTGGCTGGGACAGAAGAATGCGGAAACGGCTGTTTACAACGGCGCCATGTATACCGCCGAGGAGGCCTTTCAGCTTGGCCTGATTCATCAGGTTTGCACGGAGGCCGACCTGGAGGCGAATGCGAGGGGCATCGCTAAACAATTTGCCGCCAAAGATGGCGTTGCCTTCAGAAGCATCAAACATCTTCTGAGAAAGCCCCTGGCAGACGAAATCAAGAAACGGGAAAAAGACTCGCTCCTGGAATTCGTCGATATCTGGTACTCGGAAAACACTTGGAACAATCTGCAGGGGAAAACGATCCAGTCGTAGACCTGCCGGAGGTCCGCCTATTCACCCGGATCGTAGCTCCTTTCCGCCGCCGGCGCGGTAGGTGCTTTCTCCGGCAATCTGGTCTCGACGAACCAGTCGATCAGCCGCCGGGCAATACTGATCTTGCCGGGAACGGTCGGCAATTTATCGGGATCGAACCAGCCCGCCTCGACAATCTCCGTTTTGTCGATCCTGATCTCGCCGCTTGCGTATTCCGCGGTAAAGCCGATCATCAGGGAATCAGGAAACGGCCATGCCTGGCTGCTGAAATAGCGGACATTCTTCACCTTGATGCCCACCTCTTCCTCGATTTCCCGGTGTACCGTATCCTCCAGCGTCTCCCCCGGCTCCACAAAACCGGCCAGGACGCTGTAAAAATCCGCCGTGAACCTCGTTGACCGGGCCAGAAGCACCTGACCGTCTCTTTCCACCAGGACAATCACGGCCGGAGAGATGCGGGGAAAAGCCACCATCCCGCAGCCCACGCATTCACGGGCATTTATTTCCTTTGCGGACGCCATCTCCCTGCCGCAGCGGCCGCAGTAGCGGGTAGTTGCCTCCCACTCAAGAAGGTGCACCGCCTTCAGGGCAATGGTAAAAAGCGGTTCGGCAAGGCGCCCGAATAGATACCGCAATCCGTAAAAACCCATCTTCGGAGGGATGGGGCCGTCTTCCGGAACGGCGGCACAGTAGCAGTCAAGTCCCGCCAGGGTTCCCAGGTACCGCTCCCGGAGCGGCGAGATGCCGAGGGATGCCGGAGCGACGATCCGAGGAATGGACACCGATGCACCCTCCTCCAGGACCAGCAGCTTTTGCGCTGCGAATATGAACCACAAGGCCGGTGCGACCTTCGCGGAAGGCGGATTTCCGGAAGAAATCAATCGTTCATGCATAAGTTTATGATTCCCTTAGTTTTAACAACAACTCTCTTCATGAATCAGTATGCTCCCCCCTTACTCCCCTTTATGGATGAAAACTCGACAGGCACCCAGGTATAGGCGTTGTTTCCATCCGCCCGGATGCGACCGATACCTGGAAAAGGCAGATGCATGCCGGCAACCAATACCTTACGTTGCGCGGCGCTCTTGAACAGCGCCTCCCGTACGGTGACGGCCTGCTTCTTATCGGTATCGTACTCAAAAGCCACGTCAGGACGGGGGAACTGGACCGCCAGGGAATGCACCATATCACCGATGATCAGGAGCGACTCTTTGCCGTCGCTGACTTCAAAGGCCGTATGTCCGGGCGTGTGCCCCGGAATCAGGATCGTTTTGATACCCGACACCGGCGTCTCCCCGCCTGCGAAGGTCTTCCACTTCCCCAAGGCGAGATAAGGCGCGGCCAGGTCCCGGGCCATCTGGAAATACTTCCGGTATTCCGCCGGGGCCTTTTCCGCCACGGAAACGGAGAGCCAGAAGTCGGACTCCAGCTTGGCCGCATAGACCACGGCATTGGGAAAGGCGGGTTTGCCCGCCGGGTCCAGCAAGCCGCCGACATGATCGCCGTGGATATGGGTGATCACGACCGCGTCCACCTGGGCCGGATCGTAGCCGGCGGCCCTGAGGTTGGTAATCAATCCGCCGAGGGTCGGGCCGAATACCTTGCCCGCTCCGGCATCCACGAGCACCAGCTTCGAGCCCGTATTGACGAGATAGGCATTCGTCGACGCCAGTATTTTGGGACCACCGGCAAACATCCGGGACAGGAGATCCTGAGTTTCTTTTTCCGAGGCATTCCGCAGCATATTGGTATCCATCTCGACGAAGCCGTCGTAAAGGGCCGTCACCTCAAATTGCCCCACCATCATACGATAGTATCCCGGCGCCTGGGTCTTGATCATGGGTGCTTCAGCCCGGGCAGATGGAAGGAAACCTAACAGCAACAGGGCGCTAAACAGCACTATTCTGAAGCTCCTACTTTGAGTTACTGATTCGCATTTCATGTGAATAACTCCTTTCGGGAATAAATTTTTCTCTTATTAAAAAAATTAAACAAATTCACGAAACCATCAGAAGTACATTACAAATTCCATAACCTCGAGAAACTAATCCTTAATCCTTTTTGCCCAAACAAATGACCATTCCTTGAAAGGTTCCAGTATTCTGAATAATTCCACGCCCTGTCCTGTTAATGTATATCCTTCAAGCGTTCGTTCTATCAGTGCAGCGTCGCATAAATCCTTGATTCTGCTGCTCAGGATCGTCGGCGAAATTGAATCGCATCTTTTCTGTAATTCCCCGAAAGGAAGCGGTCCTTCTCTCAACTGCCATATAATTCCCATCGCCCAGCGTCGTCCCAGCAAATCGAAGAGAGCCATGATCGGCGCACCCGACTTTGAACCTCTGACCGGTTTCCCCGGTTTTGGAATAGCCATGCTTTTTATCCTTTGTTGGTTTAAACAGACAAGAGATAGCGCTCTCTTGTCTGTTATGTTCGTTACTATTTGCCAGCCCTTATTTCTTTGACTGTTCGTCCTCCAACACCCAGATTTTCATAAGGGAGTTCATTGAGCAGAACAGTGAAATGTTCTGCTCCTATGTGAGTAATATCCATAGCGTCGGCTGTCAAACGTTCAATAAGCATTTTTTTCTGCTCTTCCGTCGATGGACCCATTGTAATGCTGATTACAGGCATAACCTCCTCCTTAATACATATTTTGTAGCGCGCTACGTATTTTGTAGCACACTACAGTTTTTGTATCAAGCTTTTTTTACAATCGATCTTCCTCAATTAAAAATTTATTTTTTGAATCGAACCGCGGAATCCACGTATTAAAGAAAGAAACCATATACTTGACGGTATTCCCCAAAATCAAAATATTACAAGATCATAACAACGGGGAAGACGCCTGAAAACACCGTAATCCAGTATGTCATGCCGGCAATCGCGGTTGCCGCAGAGGTGCCAATTATAATCCTTTTGGAATTCATGGTTAATCCTGTCCCGCTCAGGATTAGCTTTGAACGACGAGCGGATGTAAGCAACCAGCCAAGCGCCGTTTTGTATGCTCGTCTCGGCCTGGATCGCAGCATCACATCCGGCACCATTGTCCAGGAAAACACGGCTTGCCGCATCAAGTATGTGCAACCGGGGCGAGCAAATGGGGCGTTACTACGGATTTCCCATGATTCCGACCCGGCATCATTACATGGTGAAATATTTATTGACAAGAGACGACCGGTCTAATATGGTACCCGGCAGTTCCAAGGAATAGAAAAGGACTGTGAGATATGACCCAGAGAGACACCAAGGCTATTATCCTCGAGACTGCCAAATCAATCATCCTCGCCAAAGGGTATACGGCGGTCGGTCTGAATGAAATTCTATCGGCAGCCGGTGTACCGAAGGGCTCGTTCTACCACTATTTCAAGTCTAAGGAGGATTTTGGCGTAGAGTTGATGAAGAACTTTCTTAGGGAACACGAGGAATTTCTCCGACAGCATTTGACGAATCCCGATGTGAATCCTTATGAGCGAATGGCCTCATTATTCGATACGATCCTTATGTATCATAAGCAGAAAGGCTGCCAGCAGCTTTGCCTGATCGCCAAACTGGGAGCGGAGGTATCGGATTTGAGTGAAACCATACGAAGAACGCAGAGTGAAGGTATCAGGAAGTGGCTGGACATATACGAGGCATGCATCAGAGAGGGACAGGCGGTGGGGGTCATAGACAGCGAGATCGACGCACATAGTGCTGCGGCATTTATCCATGATCTATGGCAAGGGGCATCGGTTCGGAAACAGATCGATCAGGACATGGAACCATTGGAAAATGCAATTACGACGATAAAGAATATGCTTTCGCCAAAAAAATAATTTTTTTTGTCACAACTATAGACGACCAGTCTAATAATCAAGGAGGTAGGAAAATGAAAGTTGTCGGTTTTGTAGGAAGTCCCAGAAAGAAAGGGAATACGGCCAGGCTTGTAAATGAGGTGTTGCGGGGGGCGCAGGAAAGCGGGGCGGAAACGAAGGTGTATTTTTTGAACGAGATGAACATCAAGGGGTGCCAGGGATGCCGAGCCTGCAAGAAACCGGAAGGGGTTTGCATCCAGAAGGACGACATGGCGCCGCTATACGACGAAATAAGGAATACGGACGCCGTTGTGGTCGGTACACCTGTCTATATGTTTCAGATGACAGGTCAGACCAAGCTTTTTGTGGACCGACTCTATACGTTTCTCAATGACGATTTTACGCACAAGCTTGGTGAGGGAAAGAAAACGCTCATGGTGTACACGCAGGGGCAGTCCGACCCGGGTACATTTCAGTCATCCTTCGACCTGAACAAAGGCGTGCTGTCGTTCCTCGGATTAAAGGTTCAGGACACGATTGTCTCCGCCGGCACGTATAAACCGGATGATGTCCTCAAAAATAAGGAGGCGATGGAAAAGGCTTACAATGCAGGAAAGACCGTGTGCAAAAAATAACGTTGCCGATGCGCGACTATTCATGATGTTCGTAGACCATTACAGAGGTCCTGACGGCCGGTGCTAATGGCGAAACCAGCGCGTTCAGCACGCCTTGTTGAGTGGCCAGCCGTCGGGGGCGTATTCCTGGCAGACGAGATCAAGAAACGGGAAAGAGACTCGCTCCTGGAATTCGTCGATATCTGGTACTCGGAAAACACCTGGAACAATCTACAGGGTAAAACGATCCAGTCGTAGACTACCGCCCCCGGGCGCTGATCATTTCCTCAGTCGACCGTTCACAGTCGGCTACCGGCGGGGCAACTGGCCAGGCAATTGAAGCAGTCGTACTGGAAGCCGATAAACGATGCTTGGTAGAGTTTCAGGAACTGGGGGTCCAGGAGCATTTCCTTCTGTTTTTCCGGTGGGGCGCTCATAAACTTGCGGATGAAGCCGATGGCTCCTCCAATGCCCCAGGGCTGGGAGATGCGCAGGCACTTCATCGCATCCGTCTGACCTTCCACCTCCAGGGCCTTGGCGGGGCAGTTATCGACACACAGGCCGCAGTCGTTGCAGAGTTCCTCTGTCACCGGGGGATCGGAGGGAAGATCCAGTTCCGTCAGGAGGGCCGTGAAGAGAAGCCTGGTCCCGAAGCGGGGATGGATAACGAGATTATGGCGGCCAAAGACCCCCAGGCCGGCGGCGATGGCGGCGTGACGCAGCGATATGTCCCCGATCAGTCCCATGACCCCCGATCCCATGTCGAGGGGATAGGATAGGAGGACGGGCGCCGTTTTCACGTGATACTTGTCCTCCACATAGCGGCCCAAAAGATAGACGTTTTTCTGGGAAAGCTCCATGATGGCCATGCGCCCGGACATGCAGGTCCGGGTGTTTGCGCTTTCCACAGAACCGTCAAGTTCCCGGTATCCCACCACCACCATGGATTTCACCGTCGGTAGGATCATCTTGGGGTCCGGCGATTTATTCGACCGGTAATCCTCGATTGCAGCGAAGCCGACCGCATCGGCCCCTAAATTCATGGCGTAATTTCTGATGTCTTCCTTGCTCATAACCCCTCCTATGTTTCGTATACTAAGCATTAAGCTAAAAAAATATTACCGCTGGAGATCCGTAAGCATCCGCTTCAGGAGCAACCTTTCTTCAATCCGGAGGCCGCTCATGATTTCCTCATTAGCCTCATCCCGCTCCCTGATGATGGCGCCGGTCAACTCTCTGGCCTTGGGAGTAAGGTAAATGCGCAGGTACCTTTTGTCCTCCTCCGCAATTTCTTTGATAATCCACCCCGCCTCCGCGAGGCGTTCCAGGACACCGGAAAGGGTGGCCTGATCCAGGACCAGCATCTTTCCGATCTCTCCCGCCGACAATCCTTCTTCTTCAGAAACAGCCGTGAGCACAAGGCCCTGCATCGGCGTCAGTCCATACGCCTGAAAGCGTTTCTTGAATTTTCCATGGGCCTTTTGAAAGGCCTTGGAGAGAAGAAACAAGATGCAGTCTTCGTATGCTTTTTTTGCCATGGGTCACTCCTGTATAGTTCGTATACTAAATATATTGATCATTCCGAAGTGTCAAGAAAAATCTGTAACAGGGAGTTCCCTTGTCCTATAGCCCTGATTTAGGAATTTCAGCTCACCTTCGCTTTGGCAATCATCTCCGTTGTTCGTTTGAGACGCAAGGCGACGGCCTTAAAAATATTCTGGAAATCAGCGGAAAGCTTATTGAACTCATGATCGAAGAAATTGCGGTCAATAATCCCGACCACCGTCCGGCCCATAGCAGTGGCGGTGGCCGTCCGTGGCAGTTTGGTGATATAGGCCAGCTCGCCCAGGATTTCCCCTTCTTGCAGGATATCGATGACCACCTTTTTGCCGTCAATCATTTTGGAAATCTCGATAGCCCCTTCATCGACCTGATAGATCCAGTCCCCGTAACTTCCTTCTTCGATAATGACCTGGCCGTCCTGATACGTTTCGTATGAAGCAATCTGGAACATGCTATTGAGCCCTCCTTTTCCAAAACGCTCATCTTACATATAGACTATCACAAATTTTCATTTTCATACAGCTTTCCTGTTGACAGTCGGCAATGCTTGGGGCATAAGCCTTGGCAATCATAAAAACACCCAAAAGAGCGATCATGAACCAGAAGACACTCCTCCCTGTTAAGGACAAGAATTTGATATCCATTGCTATTTATCCCGCCGGGAAAAATCCGCGCCAATCTGACGACCAGAATCATTCGCTGGTTGAAGGCACGCTGATTTATGATATGATGTACAAATGATCAAAGCAACCGCCCTCATTCCCCACGAACACAAACGGATCAGATACCGCTGTCTGTCCTGCGGAACCACGGAAAACATGGGAAGACGCCGCTATTGTTCCGTAGAGTGCCGCCAGAAACTCCGCTTGAGACTCGATGCCCGGATGGGCCTCGTTGAGGTGCTGAATACCCGTTGCGGAACCTTTTCCTTCTCCGAGACCCTGATCATGATGGATATTCTGCCCTATGGAACTTCGGAGATATTCAGTTTTCTGTATCCCCGCTCGCCGGGTAAAAAACCGGCCGACGATTTCAGCCGCATGGCCGACATCCTGGGGGAGCAGTGGTGGGCGGAAAAGAGGAGAACCAACAAGCGCTTTCTGGCTTCGAAACACGTCCTGGAGCAGGCGGTGCGGAATTACAAGCCCCTCACATCGGTCAAGCCGATCATTACCACCTTTTCATCCGTAAAAAAAACGTCGCTCCTGATCCTGAACCTCGAACGCTCCGATCTCTTTTCACCGGCTCTGAAACAGCTCATCAAGAACTCCTTCCGCCAGCAGGCCAAGATCCACCATCCTGATGTGGGGGGAGACTCGGAAATCTTCAGAAAACTCCATCAGGCCTATGAGGATATGATTTCCTGGTCAAGGAACCCCACCTTCATCAGGCGCCGCGGCTTCCCGGACAAGTGGTTCTACGACGGGGACAAGAAAAAGTGGGTCCAGCCTCTGCCGAAAGCCACTATTTGAACAGCGTCGCCAGCTTTTCTTTTGCCGACGGCCTATCCGTCTCCAGCGCCGCTTCCCGGAAGGAAAAATACTCGCAGAAATTACTCCGGTCCTTGTCGATGACCCTTTCCGCCTGGGGTTCATGGCAGGCATTGTAGGACTGCGGGTCGTAAAAGCGGCAGTTGAGGCAGACGTGCAGGTCTTTCCCGCAGAATGGGCAGATCTCCCTTCTACCGACCTTAGCTGATATATCCAGTGTGTTAAGACAGTTAAAACAGCCCTTCATAGCTCGACATATCAGGCCTTGAGGGCGATGGCGTCGATCTCGATCTTCGCCCCCCGGGGCAGGGCGGCGACCTGGACCGTGGCCCGGGCCGGAAAATCAGCCTTGAAATAGCGGCCATAGACCTCATTCACGGCGGGGAAATCGGCCATATCGGCAAGATAAATAGTTGTTTTAATTACGTGCTCCATCGTCAAACCTGCCGACGCCAGGACGGTTTCCAGGTTCTTCATGGCCTGTTCGGTCGCCGCTCGTATATCGCCGTCGACAAGCTGTCCTGTCTCCGCCCGGAGGGGAATCTGTCCGGAGACAAAGACAAAAGGGCCCGCTTCAACGGCGGCGGAATAGGGCCCGATAGCCGGAACATCATCGGTTGTAATCGCTCGTTTCTTCATGGACGCCTCCCGCAATGAAATACTGCCCCGCTTTCCTTAAAGACTAACAACCATGCCCGAGGCGGGCACAACAAAGTTTATGAAAATAACCCCTTACCCCCCCCCTCAGGGGAGGGTAAGGGGCTGGTGGGATAAAAAATATTTGTCACAGTTGAGCCGAAATATAATTGCCCAATCAATATCTATGGAAGATCCGCCATCCATGAGGAATCGTTGAGCCAGCGCTGAGTCAGGAGATTTAGGAGCCCGTCGCCTTTGAGCATGTTCAGGAAATTCCCAATCCAGTTGATCAGGAGGGGGTCGTCCTGGCGTACACCAATACCGATCGGCTCGGTACTGAAAGGCTGATTCGCGACAAAACCCTTATCCTTGTATCGGAATGCCTCGACCACGACATAGGGATAATCCGACATCATGGCCTTGACGGACTTTGATTTAAGGAGATCCAGGGCCTCATCGTTGGATTTGACAACTACCAGTTTTGCCAGGGGTAGCATCTTCTTGGCAATCATCTCCGTCGTCGTTCCCCGGGGTATGGCGATGCTGAAATTCGGGTTGTTCACATCCGCCGGACCGTTTATGTTTAAGGCAATGTCCTTGGTCGTCAGCAGGGCCTGACCGGAAAGGAAGTAAGGCCCCACATAGGCGATGCGGAGGTTCCGGTCCGGGGTAATGGTCATGCAGGACAGGATCATGTCGATTTTTCCTTTTTCAAGGGCGGGAATTAGCTCATCAAAGGGGATGACTTCTATCTTTAGCTTGACCTTCATAGCCGAGGCCATGGCCTTGGCCAGGTCGATATCAAGACCTAAAACTGTGCCGTTTTTCGTCTTGTATGACAGGGGCGGATAGCTGGCCGAGGTTCCGATGACAAGCACCTTTTTCTTCAGAATCCCATCGATGGTTGGACCTGCCGAGGCTACGGCGGTAAAGCACAGGATGAGCACAAGGGTGATGCATAAACTGACAAACGATCTCTTCATAACTGTTCTCCTCAATTCTTATTGGTGGACGTGAAATCTACGGTATCTTAAACAACGAAAGGCGGGGTGTCAATGTGAATTTGCAGCATGGTCAGCGGCCGGATTCATAATTCCGGTTCTTAATCAAAGATGATATCAAGACGGCGAGGAAGAGGCGACGCAAGCGTATTGTTCATACGTCGAGGAGCCGATGACGATGCCAACGAAGATAGCGCTTTGATTAAGGATTGGAATAACTTGTCAGGGGCCGCTAATCATTGTATATGAACGGCCATTTTACGGGGAGCAACAACACTTGATCTATCTGAAAAATATCAGTCTGGCCTTCGGCGACCGTACCCTGTTTGAGGATTGGACCTGGCCAATTACGGAACGGAGCCGGATTGGCTTGGTGGGTGACAACGGCGCCGGAAAGACCACCTTATTGAAGACAATCCTCGGCATGGTGGAGTTGGACGGGGGGACGATCGATATCCCGGACCGGAAAAACAGAGCCATCGCCTATCTCCCCCAGGATCTCGTGGAAATCGAACCTGTTCCCCTCATGGAATATCTGAAAAACCGTTGCGGCCTGACGGAATTAGAAAACGGGATGCGTAATTGCGAAAAACTGGTCGCCGCTCTGCCGGCCCACCCCCCAGAAGGGGAAGGATTATCCGAGACCGGAGCGAGGCGCGAAAAGCTCCTGCGGGAATATGACCGGATTGTCGCCGTCTATCAGGCCAAAGAGGGCTACGCCTTCGAGGCGAGGGCCAAACAGGTTCTCAAGGGGTTCGGATTCGGGGAACAGGATTTTCTCAAGCAGTGCGACGAGTTTTCCGGAGGGTGGAAGATGCGCATCCTCCTGGCCGTCATTCTCCTGTCTCAACCCGACATCATGCTCCTCGATGAACCGACGAACCACCTCGATACGGAAAGCATGGAATGGCTGGAAAGCTATTTGAAAGACTATCCGGGGACCCTGATCACCGTCGCCCACGATCGCTTTTTCCTGGACAAGATGGCAACAACCATCGCGGAAATCTCCCAGGGTCGTTTGGCGGTCTACAAGGGCAACTACTCCTATTATCTCCTGGAGAAGGAAAAGCGCTTGGCGGCCCTGGAAAAAGAACGGCTCCTCCAGCAGGGGGAGATCAAAAAGACCGAGGAATTCATCGAACGGTTCCGCTTCAAGGCCACCAAAGCCAAACAGGTGCAGAGCCGGGTCCGGATGCTCGAAAAATTCGCCCCCCTGCGTGCCGAAGGACATGGTAAAACGGTCAAGATCCGTTTCCCCGCCGGGCCGAAAAGCGGGAAAGAGGTCCTCTTTGTCAATAAGCTTGCCAAATCTTACGGAACCCAGGAGATTTTCCGGGAGGTCAGCTTCTCCCTCCAGCGGGGAGAGCGGGTAGCCCTCGTCGGCGTCAACGGCTCGGGTAAATCGACGCTGTCCCGGATTCTCGGCCAGGTGGAAGCGCCTTCGGCAGGGGAAATCCGCTCCGGTCTCAATGTGCACATGGCATTCTTTTCCCAGGAAAGCGCGGAAAATCTTCGTTATGACCGGACGATCTGGGAAGAAACGATGGAGGTCGCCTCCCGGAGCAATGACCGGGAAAGGCGCAACCTCCTCGGGGCCTTTCTCTTTTCCGGCGATGACATCCACAAGCCCGTCTCCGTCCTCTCGGGAGGAGAAAAGTCGCGGCTGGCCCTGCTGAAGATCCTTCTCCAGGAAACAAACCTCTTAATCCTCGACGAACCTACCAATCACCTGGATTTCAAAACCAAAGATATTTTCCAGAATGCCTTGCTGTCCTATCAAGGAACCGTTGTCCTCGTGTCCCATGACCGTTATTTCCTTGACCACCTCGTCAATCGCGTCTTTGAACTGAGGGACGGCGAATGTATTGAATATCCTGGTAATTATTCCTATTTTATCGAGAAGCGGCAATCATTGGCGGAGGAGAGAAGGGCCGCAGCAGGGCAGAACGAAAAACCACCGGATACCCCGGCGGCGGAGGGCAAAAGCGCCTACAAGACCAGGGAAGACAAGCGCCGGGAGGCGGAAGAGCGCCAGCGCCTGGCCAGGATCAATCAGGGACTGAAAAAAGAGCTTCACGCCGTAGAAAAGAGCATCGCCGCCCTGGAAGGCAGGAAGGCGGAGGGAGAATCGTTTCTCTGCAATCCCCTCAGCCACCGGGAACCGGAAAGAATCAAACAGACCCACCGGGACCTCAAAGATCTGGAGAAGGAAATCGAACAGTCGTACGACCGTTGGCACGAGCTGACGATGGCCATGGAAGATAATATATTATCTTGACATCAATCAGATTTTGTATACTGCTCGTCTTATAAACTTCCAGTTTTCGAGAGTGACGCGTTCGTAAAAAGTAATTTTCTCCCTCCCCTTCAAGGGGAGGGCCAGGGTGAGGATGGGTTAAGGGGGGGAATCATGCCGGATTATGGCAAGGACTACGAAAATCTGAATATTTCAATACCTCGGCCGCTAGCCGGAGATCTTCTTCACGTTGCCCAGCAATCAGGCCACTCCGTTTCCCAACTCACAGAGAAAGCCCTGGTTCAGTACATGAAAGATGAGCGGGGCATAAATTCGGTCTATCTCTCCGCGCCGGTCAATGCCATGCTGAAAGGTTTTTACGAAGAAAACACTACTCTTGGGGATCTAAGGAAGCATGGTGATTTTGGTCTGGGCACCTTCAATAACCTGGATGGGGAAATGGTTATGCTTGACGGCGTCATCTATCAACTGCACGCCGACGGAAAAACTTATCCCGTGGATGATCATGTTCAGACCCCCTTTGCCTGCGTGACCTTCTATAGCCCTTCTGTTGTGGAAGAAATAGAGGAGAATCTCGATTTCAATGCGTTCAATGCCATTTTGAACCGCCTGCTGCCCTCAGATAACATGCTCTATGCCATTCGCGTCGACGGCTTGTTCAAACAAGTGAAGGTATGGTCCGTCGCTAGACAGCCGAATTATCAACCTCTTGTCGAAGATGAACAGAACCGTCCCGTCTTTGAATACGAAAATATCAATGGTGTTTTAGCCGGTTTTTATACGCCGAAATTCATCCGTGCCCTGAATTTCCCCGGGTTTCATCTGCATTTTCTCACGGACAGCCGCGAGTACGGCGGCCATCTCCATGAATGTCAGACCGAGCGCGTGCAGATTGGTATCCAGTTCATTCACCGGCTTAAATTAGATCTTCCCATGACCCTTGATTATCTAACGGCAAACTTGCCGCGGTAAGTCCTTTATTTACAGGTGCTAAAATGATGCGTCGCACAAAGATAATTGCCACCATCGGGCCGGCGAGCGCGGCCCCCGGGATACTGGAAGCCCTGATCGCCGCCGGCATGGATGTGGCCCGCCTTAACTTTTCCCACGGTACTCACGGGGAACACAAAACCCTTATCCGCCGGATTCGTGCCGCTGCCCGCCGACAGGGACGGACGGTGGCCATTCTCCAGGATCTGGGGGGGCCGAAGATCCGCATCGGCCTCGTTCCCGAGCCGGGAATCCGTCTGGAGGCAGGTCGTTCATTCATCCTTACCGCCCGTTCCGTTGCCCAGGGCGGCGAAGGGGTCTCAGTGACCTATCCCGAACTGGCCCGTGAGGTACACAAAGGGGACCGAATCATGTTAGCGGATGGACTAATGGAACTGGTTGTGGAAGAAACAGATGGCACGGATATTACCTGCACCGTCATTACCGGCGGCCTCCTCACATCTCACAAAGGGATCAACCTCCCCACGGGGACGATCCGGGCGCCTGCCTTTACGGCGAAGGACCGGGTGGATCTCCTTTTCGGCCTGGAAGCCGGGGTGGATTATGTAGCCCTGTCCTTCGTGAAAAGCGCCGAGGAGATAAGAGGGGTCCGGGAATTGATTACGGAACGGGGCAAACAAACACCGATTATCGCCAAGATCGAGCGGCACGAGGCGCTGGTGAACATTGAAGAGATTGTCACCGCTGCCGACGGAATCATGGTGGCCCGGGGGGATCTGGGCGTGGAGATTCCCCTCGAAGAAGTCCCTCTGGTTCAGAAACGCTTAATCCACATGGCCAATACCGCCGGGAAACCTGTCATTACGGCGACACAGATGTTACGATCCATGGTGGACTCACCTCGCCCTACCCGGGCCGAGGTGACGGATGTGGTAAATGCGATTCTCGACGGCGCCGATGCGATTATGCTCTCCGAAGAGACAGCCTCGGGGCGGTATCCGTTAGCGGCAGTCCAGTTCATGAACCGACTGTCCCTGGTGGCTGAGGGGAACTTTCCCCACAATGACTATCTCAAAAAGACGCCCCGGCGGGATGTTCCCGATTCGGTGGCCCATGCCTCCTGCATCCTCGCCGATCACCTGGATGCCCGGGCCATTGTCGCCCATACGCAGTCGGGGCTGACCGCCCTGAACATCTCCCGTTTCCGTCCCAGGCAGCCCATCGTGGCCCTCACGCCCAATGAGGGAACCCTCCGCCGTCTGGCCCTGGTCTGGGGTTGCCTCCCCATGCGGATCAGGGCAGCCCGGGGGACAGATGACTTGATCGAACTCGCTGCCCGGGCCGCCTTGGACAGCGGCGCGGCCGCACCCGGCGATCTTGTGGTCATGACGGTGGGACACCCCGTCACCGGCGCGGGAACGACTAATATGCTCCGGGTGAAAAAACTATAAAACTATCCATATTCCGCTTCTAAATCAAAGATGAAATCAAGGCGGCGAGGAAGAGGCGACGCAGGCGTATATGGAAATACGTCGAGGAGCCGATGACGAAGCCAACGAAGATAGCGCTTTGATTTGGAAGCGGAATTATGCACCGTCGAGACCCGACCTTTCCGCCTTCCGGAACCAGGAGGCCGGATACTTTAGATATTCTTCCGTGTCCTTGAGGGAAACGTAATGCTCGTGTTCAATATTGGCCAATAGCTCAAAAAATGCCTTTTCCTTGGGGTCCGTAACGGTGTCACGGAGCTGGGCATAGTAGGTAGCCCCCTGTCCCTCGAAATCAATGGCCTCCTCTAAGGCCTTCAGATCGTCGGCGTCCCCCGCCGGGGCGTTGGCCGCTTTCTTGACGACATCCTTCAGGATATCTTTAACAATGGTTTCTTTGACCTTCAGGGGGACCGTATCGGGCCACTTCTTGTCTTTGGCCCAGTTTTCGTGAAGCTGCTTGAGCCGTTCGTAATGCTCCAGTTCCTCCGCAGCGATCTGCTGGAACATGACCTTGCCGACGGGATTTTTTGTCCGCGCCGCGTTCTTCATGTAGAACTCATGCTCTCTCATTTCGTTATTCAGGGCAACATCCAGGGCGTTCAAACGATCTTTCATGGCTATCTCCTTTCGGTGGTATATTCAAGCTTGCTTAGTGGACTTTTCGCAAGAGAAATAACATCTTTCCCTTGAACAGGTCAAGTAGCTTCATTTCACCGGCAGATCTTCGACATGTTCGGCGATATTTTGGCAATGATCGGAAATCCGCTCCAGATGGATGAGCATCTCGATGAAAATCGGTCCGGACTCGGCCGGACAAAGGCGTTTATGAAACCGGACCAGATGTTTTTCCCGTGCCTCCTTGACGGCGTTGTCAATATCATTTTCCCGGCGGTATACATCCGCCGTTCTGTCCCCATCATATTTCCGGATCAATGATCCCGCGTCGGTGATATTGGCGGTTACCTGTTTTTCGATGTCCGCCAACTCTTCCTCGGCAGCATGGGTGAACTCGATTTCCCGGTAGTATTTTTCCCGGGAAAGATCAACGAAACTGACAATATGGTTACCCATCCGTTCGATGTCGTCCGCCATGGCCGTGTAGGCAAAGAGCTTCTGGGAAAGGGTTTCTGACAGCTCATTGCATGATATCTTCCTCAGATATTCGACAATCTCGTGACGAAGATGATTGGCAACCATCTCTATATAGAGGACATCCCTTCTCCGGCCTTCGTGGTAGGCATGTAAGAGAGGGGTGGTCAGGGCGAACATCTTTTCTGCCAGCAGGATCTCCCGCGCCAATTCCTTTTCGACGGTTCCCAGGGCCGCCGTCGGTTCTGCGAGGATTTCTTCTCTTAAGAACTCCGGCCAGAGGGGCAGCACCTCTTCCTTGCCGGGAATGAGTCTCTCCAGAAGACGGGCAATATTGCGGATAAAGGGAAAGAACAGGATCACGATGATAAGATTAAAGATAAAATGTCCCAGGGCAATCTGCTGTGCCACATTAGGCGAGAGGTTCCTGAGCACATTCATCAGGACCGGCAACGCGGCCATACAGACTACGGCCCCCGCCGCCTTGAAAAACAAATGGGAGAGGGCGGCTCGCTTCCCGCCGATGCCGGATACCATCCCGGCCATGAGGGCCGTGACGGTGGTCCCGACGTTAGCTCCGATCACCATGGGCAGGGCGTTGTCGAGGCTGATCAGATCCTGTTGGGCGAGGATGGCGAGAATGCTTATCGGTATGGCCGAGGCATGCACGAGGGCGGTAAAGAGAGCGGACAAGGCAAACCCCGTCAGAGGATGTTGAGTATTTCGGAAAAACCCCACGATTTCCGGATGATTCTTCAAGGGCAATGTCGCATCGCCCACCAGGCTCAATCCAAAAAAAAGAAGGCCGAAATAGAAGATCGATTCACCTATTCCCTGCCACTTTTCTTTACCTGTAAACCAGAGAATCCCGCCCATGATAATAAACAGGGGCGAGGCATCGGTTATCTTCCAGACGACAAGTTGGACGATGACCGTAGTGCCGAGGTCGGCGCCGAGGAAAATGGCGAGAGAGTTATAAAAGCTGATCAGTCCGGCGCTGACCATCCCCACGGCGATGACGGTAGTAGCAGAGCTGCTCTGAAAAAGGACCGTCGCTGCCGCCCCCGTGAGCAGTCCGAAAAAGGGGCGCTGGACGGCGTACTTGATGTAATCCCGGATCCGGGCGGTAAAAAGACTCTGTATCCCGGCGCTGAGCTTCATCATGCCGAAGAGGAACAGGGTTATCCCGGCGCAGAGGAGCAAAAAAGCTTTAATCATGGTCACAAATGTTTACAAGTTTGCAAAGGAACAGAGAAAACCCTCATCGGCCGATTTTAATGGCGATGCCCTTTTTTCGGTAATTCTGGCGATGTGCATCTGTTGAGTAGATAACATCGGTTTTGTGGTTTTACCAATCATTTTTCTTGTAACAGGAGGAGGGCGACAACCTCTATATGACTGGTCTGAGGGAACATGTCGAAGGGCTGCAGGCTTTGCAGCGTGTAGCCATGATTGGCAAAGAAGCGGCAATCCCGGGCCTGGGTGGCGGGATTGCAGGAAATATAGACAATCCGTTTGGGTCTCAGCCTATTGACAGATGAGAGGACTTTGCCGGGACAACCTGTACGGGGTGGGTCGAGGACCAGGACATCAAGAAATTGCTGCCTGGCAACAAACTGGTTCTGCATAACTTCCCCCGCATCACCGATAATGAAGTCGGCGTTGTCATGACCCGCCCGCTCTAAGTTTTCCCGGGCGCAGGTTATTGCTTTTCCCCATAGCTCGATGCCGAAGACTTGGCGGGTGGCAGGGGCTAAGAACATGGAGAATAATCCCGATCCGCAGTAGGCGTCGAGGACCGACTCCCGGCCCGTCAGGGCGCACATCGCGACGACGGCATCCACCAACTGCTCTACCAGAAAGAGATTGGCCTGAAAAAACCCGTAGGCCGGAACAAGAAATGTCCTGCCCTTGACGATCCGGGGGATATTCTCGCCGCAGAAGACAAGGTCGCCGGCGGTATGGATGGGCCAGAGGCCCAGAAGGTCAATAAAATTACTGCCACCGGCGGCAGAATGGGAAAGGTCCGGGGGCAACGACCGACTGCGAAGCGCCTCTTCCAACACGGGATCATTCAGAGCCGCAGCCGGGACATCCGCCCCGATCTCCCTCCCCCAGGACCAGGCCGTAACCTGCCGCCTGCTGACGATGACAGGGGATTCCCCGCCTTGCTTATGAAGCCCCTGAAGGGCCTGATTAAGAGATTCGGCAATAATTTCACAGCGCCCTACATCAACAATGTCCCGGCTTTTCGAGCGGAGAAAACCGGCCACGCCATCCTGCCCGTCCCGTTTCCCGATCCAGAAATCCGCCTTCCCCCGGTAGATAAAAGGACGGGGTGAGGGGATCACGTCCGCTACCGGCGGGTCGGGAAAGCCGCCGATACGCCGGAAAGTTTCCACTGCCTGCGCCTTTTTGATCCTTAATTGCTCCGGATAGGATAGGTGCTGATAATCGCAGCCTCCGCATTGGGTGAAATGGGAGCACCGGGGGGCAATCCGCAGCGGGGAAGGCTTGGCAAGTTCGTGTATGATTCCGTGGGCATGCCGTTTCTTAACCTCAGTGACCTTCACCAATACCTCATCCTCCGGGGCGGTATAGGGGACAAAGACAACCTGATTTTGATAACGGCCGACGCCTTCGCCGCCGAAGGCGATATTCTCAATGACAACAGGTATTATCATCCCCTCCCTGAGGAGGGAAACTTTCTGTGTGATATTCATAACGAATCATCCTTGGCAAAAAAAGGACGCCAGCCCCTATTTTTTGTTTCACTTTACAATCCTTCCGATTGCTGCTAATGACCCGCCATCAAGTCAATAGTTATCGGAGTACAATACTTTGGACAATCCCAATATACACCGCCTGACTTATGAAGGCAAAGAATTGATTCTCGTCGGCGTCGCTCATGTTTCCCGGGAGAGCGCCGAATTGGCCGAGGCGGTTATCGCCGCAGAACGTCCCGACGCCGTCTGCGTAGAACTCTGCAAATCCCGCTATGAGGCCATCAAGCAGCGTGATAAATGGCAGGAAATGAATATTGTCAAGGTGATCAGGGAAAAGCGGACCTCGGTCCTGCTGTTTCAGTTGCTTTTGGCCTCTTTCCAGAAGAAGATTGCCGAGAAGTTCGGGATTACTCCCGGTGAAGAGATGATCAGGGCCGTCGCCAAGGCGGAGGAAGTGGGGGCCGAAGTCGTCCTCGCGGACCGGGAAATCCGGGTCACCCTCCTGCGGGCCTGGCGGAAGATGGGTTTCTGGACAAAGATCCGGGTCCTCCCCGAGATGATCGTCTCCCTTTTCTACACCGAAGACATCACGGAAGAAGAAATAGAGAAGCTCAAGCAGCAGGACGTTCTCGAAGTGGCCCTTCAGACCTTCGGGGAAAAATTGCCGTCCCTGAAGACGACCCTCATCGACGAGCGGGACGAGTATCTGTCCCATACCATCAGCCACGCCGACGGGAAGAAGATAGTCGCTATCATCGGCGCCGGACATATACCTGGCATCAAAACGCACATCGGCCATTTTGTGGACATGGATGCCATCAACCAGATCCCGCCGCCGGGCCTCTGGACGCGATACGCCGGCTGGGGATTTTCCGCCGTTATCGTCTTGATGTTCATTGCCGGTTTCTTTTACTCCGGCGGCAAGACAAGCGTGGACATGATCATCATGTGGTCGGCCATCACCGCGGCCTGCGCCGGCGTCGGCGCCCTGATCATGCTGGCCCATCCCTTGACGATTCTCGCCTCCGCCCTGTCCGCCCCTATTGCCACCATCCATCCCCTGATTGCTACGGGCTGGATCGCCGGTCTTGTCGAGGCGACTTTGCGGAAACCCCAGGTCCGGGATTTCCTGGCCCTGAAGGATGACATCAGTTCAGTACGGGGATTTTTTCGCAACAAGATTACCAGGTTATTGCTCCTGGTGGCGTTTGTGAATCTGACCACCTCCGTCGGCACGCTGGTGGCCATTCCCGTGGTCATGAAATACTTTTTTGCCAAGGTGTAACATGGCTTCCCCAAGAACCTCCGGCCTTTGTCCCAATTGCCGCAAACTGATCAGTCTCGATGAACCGGCGTGCCCCTATTGCGGCATCGCCAACCCGGGGTCGCGCTGGCGCATGTCTTTCCTGAGCCGCTGGACAGGCGGTAATCTCGATCTCGTCCGGCTGATCATCTACACCAATGCCGCCTTCTATCTCCTGTCCATCCTCATTAATCCCGCCGGAATGGGCATCACCATGAACCCGCTCATGCTCTTTTCCCCCTCGGAAAGCAGCCTGTTCCTCATGGGGGCCACGGGAACTCTGCCGATTACCCAGTTTCATCGCTGGTGGACCCTGATCACCGCCTCCTTTCTACATGGCGGCCTTCTCCACATCTTCTTCAACATGATGGCCCTCAATCAATTGGGGCCCTTTGTCGTTGCCGAGTTCGGCGTTCATCGTTTCGCCGTCATCTATACCGTGACGGGAATCGCCGGCTTTTTCCTGTCCTATCTGGCCGGGATTCCCTTCACCATCGGCGCCTCGGCAAGCATCTGCGGCCTCATCGGGGCCATTCTCTACTTCGCCAAGAGCCGGGGCGGTTTTTATGGGGATGCGATGTACCGTCAGGCCATGGGCTGGGTCGTCGGCCTCGTCCTCTTCGGGCTCCTCATTCCCGGCATCAACAACTGGGCTCACGGAGGCGGCCTGGTTGTGGGGGTTGCATCGGCATTCATCCTCGGTTATGAGGATCGGCACAAGGAAACGTCATTTCACCGCATTCTGCATCTTCGGAACCGCCGGAGTGCTGATCTGGGCTGCCCTGTCGGCATTTTACCAGCTTTTTCAGTACATGGCGTATTTCCGCTGAGGGAACAGAGGATAACGGATGGGAAATGATTTTTGCATGGGTGGACCAGATGTACTTTTATCTTTAAGGAGGAAAGCAAAATGAAGAAGTATTCTTTTATCATCACCTTGATTTTCATCATCGGGCTTCTGGCGGGCTGTGAAGGCGGCGTCGTTGTCGGAGGAAAATCCATGGGCGTGCAGGACGGGCAATTTGTTCGTTCCAGCGGTTATATGGTTGGCTCGTACCCTTATCCTTTTGATGCGGTCTGTCAGGGAATCGACGACACCCTCAAGGACATGAAGGCCGTAACCAACGAAAAGCATGTCAAGATCGGCAAAGCGAGCATAATTGCCACGCTCCAGGGTGAAAAGGTTACCTTTGAGGTGGAGTTCAAGGAACAAAGCAAGACCGACGTGTCAATTCTGGTCGGCATGGGGGGAAGCAATATCGCCTCTCAGCTTATTCATGACCGTCTGCGGCAGACCCTGATAAAAACCGCGAAATAACAAGCTGCCGTGCTTCCTTGGCGGTGGCAATTTCGCCGTTGAGTTGGGCGTCTTCAATCGTGCTCAAAATCTCCCGGAACAGCGGGCCAGGCTGGAAACCAAGGGCCTGCAGATCGTGGCCCGTCAGAAGACGGGGAGGATGCAGGTCTTCCGTCGTCAGTTCTTTGAGCTTTCCCCGGCAGAAGACGTCATTGTCGAGATGACCGTGGCTCCCCAGGCAATCGAGGCGGTGGAGGGCCAGATGGAGGTCGAAATCCGGCATTCTCAGGAACTTCTTCACCGTGTTGGGCCGCATATCCTGAACATGCATGAAGCGCATGTGGTTCTCGAGGAGGGCCAGGACGACGTCCTGATCCGCCTTGGAAAACTTCAGACGCCTCATGATGGCGGCGGCGATCTCTGCCCCTTTTTTCACGTGTCCATAGAAATGAACCCCCGTCTCGCTCTCCGTCCGTGTTGCCGGCTTGCCTACATCATGGAGGAGGGCCGCCCAGGCTAACCGGCCATTGGCCTCCGTGTCAGGTCGTCTTTCCTGGGGCAGCAGGGCGAGTATGCTCAGGGTATGCTCCCAGACGTCTCCCTCGGGATGAAACTGGGGCGGCTGGCTAACCCCCCGCATGGCCTCGATTTCGGGAAGGAGCTGCGATAATAGTCCTGTGGCCTGCAACCATTCCAGGCCTTGGCGGGGACCGGGGCCGGTGAGAATCCTGGTCATTTCCTCCCGGACCCGTTCGGCGCTGACCCGGGCAATGTCCGCCGAATGCCGTTTGATCGCCCCTAAGGTTTCCGTGTCGATGAGAAAACCGAGATTGGCGGCAAAACGGACGGCCCGGAGCATTCGCAGATGATCTTCGGCAAATCGCTCTTCCGGATTGCCGATAGTCCTGATCACCCGTCTTTCTATATCCGCAACACCGCCCACATAATCGACGATCTCCCCCGTTTCGGGATCCATGAGGAGACCGTTGATGGTAAAGTCACGGCGGTAAACATCCTCTTTTGCCGTGGCAAAGGAAACCTGAGAGGGATGCCGGCCATCCTCATATTCCGCCTCTTTCCGGTAGGTGGCGACCTCATGGGCATGGTCGCCCTCGTTGACGAGGATCACGCCGAAACTGACCCCCACGGGATAGGTCCGGGGAAAAAGGGCCTGGACCGCATCCGGACGGGCAGAGGTTACGATATCGTAATCCTCGGGGGCCTCACCCCGGAAGAGATCCCGAACACAGCCGCCGACAAAAAACGCCTCATGGCCCGCGTTGCGCAGGGTGCGCACAATGCGGAGGGCGCCTTGACCCATCCCGGTTAAGCTATCAGGTATCGCCGCCGTCATCGCGCATTGCCCCTTGCCGTTTTCCTATAAATATATCAGTAGTCATCGTGATCATCAGACAAGGCCTGCGGGTTTTCCTTTCTCGCTCTCCAGAACCGGTATCCGAAGAAGAGGACAAACACCAAGGGTATCCCACCCATAATGACATTTTCCACCGTCCAGGGAGGCCGGAGAAAGAAAATAGCCAAGAAAATTACCGAGACAACGATGAACGCCCACGTAGCCTGAATCATTTAGTCCTCCATTTATTCATCTGTGACGGCTATCCGTCATGAATTTTTCATCTTGCCGATTTTAATGGCGCACAAGTCGCCGCACATGGTGCAGCCTTCTTCATTGGCGCTGGCGCTCTTTTCGAGAAGCGCCGTCACTCGTTCCGGATCGATGGACACATCCACCTGCCCCTGCCAATTGAATTCCTTCCGGTACGTCGCCATGCGTCGGTCCTTGTCCATCGCCCCCGGCAGTCCCTTGGCTAAATCGGCGATATGGGCCGCGATTTTGGAGGCAATGACCCCTTCCCGGACATCCGCCAGCGTCGGCAGGCGGAGATGCTCGGCGGGGGTGACATAGCAGAGATAATCCGCCCCCGCCGCCCCCGCAATGGCGCCGCCGATGGCGGAAGTGAGATGATCGTACCCCGGCGCAATGTCCGTCGGTAGAGGCCCGAGGACGTAGAAAGGGGCCCCTTCGCAGATTCTTTTCTGCAGCAGGATGTTGCTTTCAATATCTTTGAGGGGCACATGTCCCGGCCCTTCGATCATTACCTGGACGCCCCGGTCCTTTGCCCTTTTTGCCAGTTCTCCCAGGAGGATCAGTTCCTGGAGCTGCCCCCGGTCCGTGGCGTCGGCAAGGCACCCCGGCCGCAGGCCGTCTCCCAGGCTCAGAACCATCTCGTATTTCCGGGCAATCTCCAGCAGGCGGTCGTATTGTTCATACAGGGGATTCTCCTTGTCATTGCAGGCCATCCAGTGGGCGGTAAAGGAACCTCCCCGGCTGACGATCCCCAGCAGACGGCCCTGCGCCTCAATGGCGGCGACGCTGCGCCGGGTCACCCCGCAGTGGACGGTGATGAAATCCACGCCATCCTGGCCGTTTTCCTCGATTACCTGAAACATGTCATCGGCGGTCATCTCCACAATGGCCTTGCCCTGAGCGAGCAAGCGCACTGCTGCCTGATAAATGGGGACGGTGCCAATTATCAGGGGCGACGCCGCAACGATGGCCTGACGGATAGCCCGGATATCGCCTCCCGTGGAGAGATCCATGATCGTGTCCGCCCCGGCGGCGACGCAGACCCGCACCTTTTCCAGCTCTGCCTGCACATCCACCCGGTCTTTGGAAGTCCCGATATTGGCGTTGATCTTGGTCCGCAGGCCCTTGCCGATGGCGATAGGTGGGATCTTTCCGTGCCCGTTATTACGGATGACAACGATGGTTCCGTCCGCCACCCCGGCGCGGATAAATTCGGGGTCGCGCCCCTCCTGCCCCGCGCAGATCTTCATTTCCTCGGTGATAACGCCTTGTCGCGCTTGTTCTATCTGAGTCATCATATTTCCTTTACCTCTTCATTATCCTTCGTTTTGAAAACCATTCCCCGCCGGGTACAAAGTTATTTTTCGTTGTCTTGTTTATAAAGATACGCCAGATGATTAGTGGGACCATGACCGGCGCCGAGGCGCAGGGCATGACGAATGGCAGCGGCCATGTAAGCTTCCGTTTCGACAACCGCTGCCTGCACCGTCATGCCTTTGGCAAGGCTCGTAGCAAGGGCGGCGGAGAAGGTACATCCCGTCCCGTGGGTGTCCTTCGTCATGATCCGTTCAAAAGGGAATTCATAAAAATCCCGTCCGTCATACAGGACATCTACCGCAGCCCCGAGGAGGTGACCCCCTTTGACAATCACATTCGGGACACCCAGATCATAGATGATTTTAGCCGCCGCCTTCATGTCGGACACCGAAGCAATGATCACATCGGTGAGAATCTCGGCCTCCGGGATGTTCGGTGTTGCCACAAGGGCCAGGGGCAAGAGTTCCTTAACCAATACTTGACGGGCTCCGGGATCCATGAGGGCCGCCCCTCCCTTGGCAACCATGACCGGGTCGACAACAAGCATCTTTATGTCATATTGCCTGATCTTTTCCACAACGATCTTCATGATCGCCGGAGAAGCGAGCATCCCCGTCTTGGCGGCGTCAACGCCGATATCCGTCGCCACGGCGTCAAACTGCGCGGCGATAAACGCCGGCGGTACCTCGTGGATGGCATGGACGCCAATGGTATTCTGGGCCGTCAGGGCCGTGATCACGCTCATGCCAAATCCGCCCAGGATGGTGATAGTCTTCAGATCCGCCTGGATTCCAGCGCCGCCGCCGGAATCGGAACCGGCAATGGTTAATACTCTCTTTATATTGGTCAAAACAAATTCCTTTCGATTATGCCCCGACGCATAACCCCATCCCCCTCCTAACCTCCCCCTTGAAGGGGGAGGAACAGGGCTACTTTAGGTAATGAATCACGAGTAAATATCCCAGATCGACCTTGATCCGCCCCACCTCCGCCACCAACAGGTTGCTGATCCCGCAAGGACGGGCCATGGTCATGGTCGCATCTTCCAGAGGATATTCGAAGCCTTCCAGGGTAATACCACGGGCCTCCCCTCCCCAGGGAAAGATGGATACCATCTGTCCCTTTTCCCCGCTGACGGTTGCAGCTCCCCCCATGACAAATACTTCACAATCTTCATCGAGAAGTTTTATGGGAACGTCCTTTTCCAGACCCATCATCAGGAGCCCGAGATTGGCCAGGGTATGATCCAGGCGTTTTCCCATCGCCCCAAAAATCAGGATTTCTTCGGGATTCATCGCCAGCGCCTGTATGAGGGCTAACTGAGTATCCGTTTCGTCCTTCCGGACTGGATAGCGGGCAACGGCGACCCCCTTTTCTTCAAAAACCCGCAACAACTCATCGTCCAGAGAATCCATATCCCCGATGATCAGATCGGGGGCAAGACCGAGGGCATGGGCATAACGGGCCCCGCCGTCGGCACACAGAATGGCCTCCGGGGCTGCCGCCTCGATTCGCCGCTGGAGGAAATTCATATCCTCGATGCCGGATCCCGCAATAATTACAACGACTATTTTTGCCATTTCGCCTATCACTATCTTCATTCAAAAATTCAAAGGGGCCATACCCCACCGGGATATGGCCCCTGAAAAATACTGATCATCTTTCTGCCACTCCCTACGCTGGCATTACCCAGGTCAGGTTCAAAGGGTATCTTCTCAGCCTTAGCGGCGCCCCTGTCAATCATTCATGGACATGACCACGATGCATGAAGCATCGGTGCCCGGCCACAAAAGGTGATGAACAATCCTACGAGTCTATTTTTGGAAAAGCAAGGATTTTTTAGGCGATAACAACCCGCCAGCTTCCCGACGGTATGCGGGGCATTCCTTCGACGCTCATATCCACAAAATAGGTCCAGGCGAGGCAAGGCGCCCCGTCGGCCCTCCTTGCCTGAATGATCGCCCTGCGGAAGAAGGTCCCCGTTGTTGCATAACGCTTGGCTGTTTCAATAATATCCAGTACTTCAAAGGCCTTTTTCGGGTCTTTCAATGTGTAGAGCTCGCCATTCACGATCTGGCGTCCCGTCACATCAGGGATCATGCAGGGGAAGCCCTTCCAACTGTTATAGAGTGACCCGTGTGCTTGGGCCTCTACTCGCGAGTCCAAATCGGCCCAGGCTGCTAATATATAGTGACGGGGACAGCCGCTCATCAGGGTTCCGTAAACAAAGAGATGCTCAATGTAGAAGTCCGGTTCCTTCCCCTTCGTCACCGACGCGAGCATCCGTTCATTGATCTGGTGGGCCGCCATTCCTTCCCGGACGATGCGGAGATAATCCGGATGGGGAGGAACAAATGTCTTGGAGGTTTTAGAGGCATCGATCTGATAGGCAACGGCGACGTGTTCCCTGCCGTCATCGGTCAGGGCCACGATGTTGAGATGCTTGTACATGTGCTCCGTATCCCCCTTGGCGTCAAGAACATTCCAGCCGCCGGGAAGGACGCGGAAAAGCGCTCCCGGGGTCGTCTGCCCAAGCTGGTACTTGATATTCAGGATACCGCCCCGGCGGAAAGATGAGGAATAATTGACAATCAGACGGGTGTCGGGCAGGTAGGCGTTTGCCACCTTTTCTCCGAGGGGATAAAAATGACCTCTCTCTTTACACCAGCGGTTCAGATCTGTCGCATTCAGATTGGAGCCATAGGCAAAATATAAAAGTTCACCCATCATAGTTGAGCCGATTTCCTTCGAATTCCAAACAGTTTAATCGCATTATCCGCAGTCGCCCGCCCCACCTCCGGGACGGATAAGCCCTTCAATTCCGCCACCTTTTTCGCTGTGAAGGCAACATACGCAGGTTCGTTCCGTTTGCCCCGATGGGGCAGGGGCGTCAGATACGGGGCGTCTGTTTCGATCAGGAGCCGGTTCAGGGGGACTTGGCGGACGACCTCCCATAACCGGTCTGATTTGGCATAGGTTACCGGACCGGCAATAGAAATATAAAAACCCATTTCCAGGCAGGTCATGGCCATTGCCGCATCACCGGAAAAACAGTGGATCACGCCGCCCGTCGATCCCTTCCAGCCCTTCAGGATGGCAACGGTCTGGCTATGGGCGTCCCGGTCATGAATGATCACCGGCAAGCCCAGGTCGGTGGCAATGTCAAGCTGTTCTTCAAAACACCGGGTCTGGGTCTCCGGAGGCGACAGGTTGCGGAAGAAATCCAGGCCGATCTCCCCATAGGCCACCACCTTTTCTTCCAGGGCCAGCTTCTTCAGCAAGACATAGGTCTGATCGTCGATGCCTTTCGTGTCGTGAGGGTGGATACCGACGGCGGCGTAGACGGAGGGATGGGCGCGGGCGATCTCCACCGCCTTGCGGCATTCCCCGGGAGTTGTCCCCACCGTAACGATATAGTCGACCCCCCCCTCCGTGGCCCTGCGGACAACATCATCCCGATCACGGTCGAACTCTCTCATTTCGAGATGGGCGTGGGAATCGATAAGCATATCTTTTTATGAAACGGGACGATCCTTTTTTTCCATGACGACGGTAACCTTATCCGCATTAGCGGAAACATCGGGGAGACTTTCCAGATAGTCCTTCAAGTCTTCTTCTTTCAACTCCCCATTCATGATTTTCATCCCGATGATCCTCTTGTCAGTGCTGCCATTGTATATCTGTTTAGCCATGTCTTCCTTTTAACCCTCCCGGAGCATTTTCTTTGCCTTCTCGATATGCACTACCGCCTCTGCCGCCATCCTGTCAAGGAGTTCCACACAGGTGGGGATATCCCTGATGAACCCGATGGACTGTCCGACCATGAGGGGAGCGTAATCCACGTCTCCCGTTTCCCATGCCTGCTTTACCTTCTGTCCGGAAAGAAGGGGAATGAGTTCCTCAAAGCCGCCCCCCCGCTTCTCGATGGCGCACACCTCTTCCAGTATCTTCGTTTTCAGGCCCCGACCCTGCAGGCCCAGGGATTTTCCATAGATGACGGTCTCATACTCCTGCCGCCGGATCAGTTCCTGCTTGATGTTTTCATGGACCTCGCACTCCCGGGTGGCCACAAACCGGCTGGCCATCATGACCCCCTGTGCCCCTAACACCAGCGCCGCCGCCAGGGCACGGCCATCGGCAATGCCGCCCACGGTGACTACGGGGATTTTTACGGATTCCGCAATCCGGGGCGTCAGGACCATGGTTGTGACGTCGTCGTCGAGGGGATGACCGCCCTCTTCGATGCCGGCGGCGTAAATGCCGTCGTAACCGACCTTTTCGGCATGGAGGGCATGACGGACAGACCCGACCTTATGAAAGAGTTTCACGCCCGCCCCCTTGAGGGCTTCAATTGCGGCCATGCCGGCCACCTTGTCTACGGGTGTGCCGGAAAACTCGATCCCGGCAACCTTTTCCTCGGTACAGACCCGGATGTACATTTTATGATGCTCCGGGGTAATCCGGACCGAGGGCAGCAGGGTAATATTTACCATGAATGGCTTATCCGTAAGTTTCCGCGTTTCTCCGATGGCCGCACGGAAGTCAGCTTCAGTTTCATAATTACCCGCCGTCAGGTTGCCCATCCCGCCGGCACTGGAGACGGCGGCGCAGAACCGGGGCTTGCAAAGCCACATCATGGCCCCGCAGATTATGGGATATTTGATGCCAAACATTTCTGTAATGGCTGTTTTGAACATAAATAATCTCCTTGAATTTGTCTTGATAGGAACGTTGTTTCCTAATGAAAAGTATCGCTCCTGTCAACTTCTTTTCCCGCTTTCTGCGGGAGGTGCCGGTTCTTCCTTGACAGCAAAGAGACGAAAGGTTAGCCTTCGGGCAATTCAGCGCCCGGTACAAAGAGGCGATCAGTTAGGAGAGGTTTTTATGATTGAAATCAATAATCATGGGGACGTCACCCAGATCAGAGTGAGTAGGGAGTTGGACGGCAAGCCCCTCTACTGGGTAGCCGCGTATCTCGTCGACGGTATCCTCATCGATACTGGTTGTGACTATACCGCTGCGGAGCTGGTCGCCTTCCTGAAGGGCAAAAAACTTGATCTGGTGGTCAACACCCATTTTCACGAGGATCATGTCGGCGGCAATGCCCTGATCCAGAAGCAGTTTCAGGTTTCTATCTATGCGCCGCCCGCATCCATCCCTATCATCGGCCATAAGCCCTTCCTCTATCCCTATCAGGAAATAGTCTGGGGGTATCCGGCGCCTTCGACAGCAAAATCGATTCCTCCATTCATCCGGACCGACCACCACACCTTCGGCGTCCTGGCGACACCGGGCCACTCGGCAGGGCACATTGTCCTACTGGAAAAGGAGCGCGGCTGGTGTTTCTCCGGGGACATCTTTGCCAGGGAGAAGCCCAAGTTTATCCGCCCGGAAGAGGACATGGGAGCAACAATACGCTCGTTAGCACAAATTCTGGCGGCAATGCCCCCCCAGTTTACTTTGTTTACCTCCATCGGCAGGATCGTGGAAAACGGGCGGGAGGCCCTGGCGGAAAACATCCGCTATTTGCAGGAGCTGGCGGCGAAGGCGCAGGGGCTTCATAAGCAGGGGCGCAGCGTTGCGGAAATCATCCAGGACATCTTTGGCGGCGAGCACCTCTTCGCCCAGATGACCAATGGCCAGTACACGACGGAAAACCTGATCCGTTCGGTCCTGAAGATCCAGGCATGAAAATGACAAGGCGGCAGGCTGATACTAATGCAAAGTAGCGGAAAAACAGTAACTTACGTACTTGTGCACGGGGCGACGGCAGGGGGTTGGATCTGGCCTCCCGTGCCCGCCATGCTGCGCCAGGCCGGGCACAAAGTCTATACGCCGACCCTGACCGGGCTGGGGGAGCGAGCCCACCTCATAAGCCCGGACATTGGCCTTAACACCCATATCAATGATATTGTTGGCGTATTTACATACGAAGACCTGCGGGACGTCATTCTTGTAGGCCACAGTTACGGCGGCGCCGTTGTCACCGGGGCGGCGGAAAGGATCCCCGAGCGGATCAGGCAGCTCGTCTATCTGGATGCCCTGATTCCGGAGGACGGCCAGGCCGTCATAAATCTTTATCCACACGATATTGCAGAATTACTTTCTCAATATGTCAAAACCGAGGGTGACGGCTGGCGCTATCCGCCCCCGGAACCCAAGGGAGATCCCCGTTTCGCCGATCATCCCGCCCGGACCATGTTTGAACCGCTGACCCTCGCCAATCCCCGCGCCCGGAGCATCCCCCGGGCCTATATTTATTGCACCGACAAGGGAGACGCCGGTCCCCAGCACCAGGGAATCATTCAAACCGCCGCCCGGGTCCGCGCCGCCGGATGGCCCTTTTATGAAATAAAAACCGGCCACCACCCCATGCAGACGGCCCCGGAGGAACTCGCCCGCATCCTTCTGTCCTTCGCCGGACACTGAGGTGAATTATGACTGATTGTCTAAAAATGGAGAAGTTCTTTTCTGTCGATGACCTGAAAGAAGAGGACATTGAATTGCTTGATCCTACCCTGAGATGGTGGATGTCCGAGCAGGGTCAGGTTAGGGAAGAAGAGGTACGGGTAACCAAAGAGCGGATGCGGGCAAGCATCAGGGATGCCCATGATGACGTCTATATTGTGGCCCGAGACCGCGCCGGAGGTTCTCCTGCAGGCGTAATGGGATTCGGCTGCCTCGATGCGCGTTTTCTCCCATACCGATCTTCAACAGACGCCAAGGCGGCGGGACTCTTGACGGCCTTCATTTCTCCTGATTACCGTGGCCAGGGACTGGGCAAGGTCCTGATTACCGAGGTCTTTCATAGGGCAAGCACATCCGGTTGTACGGAAGTAATCTGGTCGAGCAATCCGCGCTATCGGGAAACAGCCTGGAAATTCTACACTGCTATGGCCGGGAATCATACCGGAACTATTGATGATTTCTTTTTTCCCGGCAGCCTCTCCCCAGTGTGGAGGAAATCGTTTTAAGGTTGTGTTTGTATATGAGTGAATTTATCTTATTTGCCCACCGCGGGGCGAGCGGTTATGAACCGGAAAACACCCGCTCGGCCTTTGAACTGGCCTTGGCGATGGGGGCGCGGTGGATTGAATTGGATGTCTATGCCGTGGATGGAGAGCTGGTGGTCATCCACGATGATTGCCTGGAGCGGACCACCAACGGCACGGGGTTCGTAATGGACAAAGGCCTTTCTTATCTACGCACCCTCGACGCCGGAAAGGGGCAAAAAATACCATTGCTCAGAGAAGTTTTTGATTTAGTTAGTGATCGAGCCGGGATCAATATCGAATTGAAAGGACCGAAAACCGCCACTCTGGCCTCCGCCCTTATCGCCGCCGCGATCACAGAGCGCCGGATGACGGCGGAACAGTTTATTGTCTCCTCATTTAACCACAAGGAATTGCTCCGCTTCAAGACCATGCATCCCGAAATAAGGCTTGGTGCCCTAGCCTCCGGCGTCCCTTGGCGCAATGTCCGGTTTGCCGAGAAAATGGGGGCTTACGCCGTTCACGCCGGGATGAATATCGTCAACAGGAGGTTTGTCGCCAACGCCCACCGCCGGGGGCTGAAATTCTTTGTCTATACCGTGAATACCGGGGAAGATCTGAAACGGATGCAGGATATGGGTGTTGATGGCGTGTTTACCAACTATCCGGATTTAATGAGCTATTAAAGAATTTGTCCCGCTATTTCCTGACAGATATCCTCCACGGTCGGAAATATTTATCCAGACTGTCCATACTTTGTCCTTGACGATCATAGACTTTCTTACGTATGATCCTCTCGCCGCTGAGGATTATTGATTCGTGCAGATGAGTAGCAGGCGATGCAAAGGGAAAATCGATCCATGAAAAGAAGCACCGTGTTAAAAATTCTCTGTCTGGCCATCCTTTTCGGCGGCGGGACCTGGCTCTTTATCCATTACGATCTTATTCAATTCTTCACGGACAGGAAGAAGGCCATCGAGTTTATCAATTCCTTCGGAGCCCTGTCGGTGGTGGTCTTTATCGGCCTCCAGATCCTCCAGGTTCTTTTCGCCCCCGTTCCCGGCGAGGCGACAGGATTCATCGGTGGTTACATCTACGGGTCCGTCCTGGGGACGCTGTATTCCACCATCGGGCTTACCATCGGTTCCTGGCTCGCCTTCGTCCTGGCGCGTTGGCTGGGACTGTCTTTCGTGGAAAAGGCCGTCAGTCCGGCGATCCTTAAAAAATATGACTACTTCATGGAACATAAGGGGACGCTCGTCACCTTTATTCTGTTTCTAATTCCCGGATTTCCCAAGGACGCCCTCTGTTATATCATGGGATTGAGCCATATGCGGACGCGGCTGTTTCTTGTCATTTCCACCGTCGGTCGCCTCTTGGGAACAGCCATGCTTTCCGTCAGCGGCAACTGTTTACGGAACAATCAACACGGCGCGCTCTGGGTTCTTGCAGCCATCAGCATCAGTTCCGTCATTATCGCCTATTTTTTCCGTGATAAGTTGCACAATTTCCTGAAAGACAAGCATTCCCCGCCGCCATAAATATCCTTGAACGCCCCGTCGGCGGGAATATTTCCTCATAAAAAGGGGAATATTTCCCCAGCATTAGGGGGTGTAAAAAATCAACCTTTATGATCCTTACCTTGCAACAATCCGATATTATTAGCGTTTACAAAAAATTCATTTCTGGCATGCTTCTTGTTACTAAAGAAGAAAAAATGAAAGGAGGTGACACCACAAATGAAGAAACTGCTCTCGATCATCGTTTCGATTCTTTTCGCACTTTCCCTGTCCGGTTTGGCGTTTGCACAGGCGAAACCCGCCGCGCCCGCTCCTGAGCCCGTAAAGGCTGCCGACGAGAAGGCCCCTGCAAAGGCTGACAAGAAGAAGGCTGACAAGAAGGCTAAGAAGGCTAAGAAGGCTAAGAAGGCTGACAAGAAGGCTGACGTGAAGGCCGACGATAAGGCTCCGGCTGCTGCTGACAAGAAGTAAAAACCTTCCCATCTTTAGCTCTAATAAAAGAGGCTCCTGATACCAGGGGCCTTTTTTATTATATTATCTGCCCCTACGGAGCCGTGGATCAAGGGCATCCCGGATGCCTTCTCCCAGGAGATTATATCCCAGCACCGTGATCAGGATGGCCAGGCCGGGATAAAGGGACAGCCACCAGGCAATATCGATGTTATCTTTCCCTGCGGTCAGGATATTGCCCCAACTCGGCGTTGGCGGTTGGACGCCAATTCCCAGAAAGCTCAGCGCCGATTCCGTGAGAATCGCCCCTGCCACCCCCAGCGACGCCGCCACGAGAATGGAGGTCATGGCATTGGGGAGGATGTGACGGAAGATAATGCGGGCATCGCCGGCCCCCAAGACTCGCGCCGCCATTACAAAGTCCCTTTCCTTCAGAGACATGAAATCGGCCCGGACCAGCCGGGTGATGCCCATCCAGCCTGTTGCCCCGATGATGATCATAATATTCCAGATGGAGGGATCCAAGAAGGCGATGACTGCCAAGATAAGGAAAAACGTGGGAAAGCACAGCATCATGTCCACAAACCGCATGATGACGGCGTCCCACCAACCTCCGTAATAGCCGGCAAGAGCCCCCAGCAGGGCGCCGATTATTACGGCGATACCAGTCGCCACAAATCCGACCTTCAGGGAAATGCCCGCCCCCCAGATCATTCGACTCAGGACATCCCGACCCAACTGATCTGTTCCGCACCAGTGCTCTATGGAAGGAGGGGCAAGAATCTTTTTCAGATCGATGGCGAGGGGATCATGGGGGGAAAGCCAGGGCGCCAGCAGGGAAACAACAAAAAGGAGCAAGACGATGATGCCGCCGGCGACGGCCATCTTGTTTCGCAAAAAACGTTTCCAGAACTCAGAAAGCATGGCTGATCCTCTAAGACACTCTAATCCTGGGGTCCGCTACGGCGTAAGCAACGTCCGCAATCAGGTTCCCCAGGAGGGTCAGAATGGCGCCGATGAACAAAATCCCCATGATGGTTGGATAATCCCTAGCCATTACAGACATGTAAAAAAGTTGCCCCATGCCGGGAATGGCAAATATCGTCTCGAAGATGACGCTGCCGCCGATAAGCCCGGGAATCGAAAGGCCGAGAATAGTGATGACCGGCAGGAGGGCGTTGCGGAGGGCGTGCTTGTAGACGACCTGAAATTCGCTCAACCCCTTGGCCCGCGCCGTCATGATATAATCCTGGCGTATAACCTCCAGCATATTGGCCCGCATGTATCGGGACAGGCCGGCTAAACCTCCGAAGGCGGCTATCCCTACGGGCAGGATCAGGTGCTTGACAAGATCCAAGCACGCGGCCCCCGGAGCAAGATACTCATAATTCAGGGACCGGATCCCCGATATGGGCAGCCAGCCCAGATCCACCCCGAAGAAGATCATCAGGAGCAGGGCAAGCCAGAAGGTCGGAATGGCAAAACCCACAAAGACAAAGACACTGACGACCCGATCAAACCAGGAATCCTGATGGACCGCCGAGAGCACCCCCAGTGGTATGGCCACTGCCAAAATCAGGAGCATGGAGAGGATATTCAGGATAATGGTAATGGGCAGACGTTCCATGATCTTGTCCGCCACGGGACGGCGATCGGTAGCAAATGATTTGCCAAGATCCATGACCATCAGGCGCTTTACCCACAATCCGTATTGGACATGGAGGGGCTTATCCAGATCGTACATCGCCCGCAGGCGTTCCTTTAGTTCCGCCGACGCCCGTGGATTCATCTGGGTTTGAAGGTCCGTCGGGGAACCGGGGGCAAGATGCATGACGGCAAAACAGATTATCGTAATCCCGACCAGCATGGGGATCATAAAGCCAATGCGCTTGAGGATATAGCTCAGCAAGGAAATCCCTCCCCGTGGATGGCCAGATGCTGCATATTTTCAAGCGATTTCAAGAGATTACTTTCATTGTGGGCTTCGATGGTGACGATAGGGCAAAGACCTTTCTCCCTCAGCATCCGGGAAAACTCCCCAAAGGGAAAGCTCCCGTCCCCCACCGCGAGATGTTCGTCCGCCTGACCATGATTGTCATGGAGATGTACCTGCCTGAGAAAGGGAGCCAAGGTATCAATCCAGTCGGTAAGCGGTTCCCGGGCAAACACGTTGAAATGGCCGGTGTCAAAACAAAATCCGCAATGAGGCGAGGAAAGGGATGTCAGGAGCCGGTGCAGTTGGCGCGGGCCTTTCTCATAGACATTTTCCAGGACTATCAGGACTGGGATATCTCCGGCGCGAGACAGCAGGGCGCCCCAGGTACGGAGACTGTTTTCCAGCCACTGGTCCTCCGTGGAAACATAATACCGGTCGTCAAAGGAGGGATGGCAAACGATGGAGACGGGCCGAAAATAGTCGGCAAGGGCCAATACCTGCATGATCCGCTCCTCGGAGACACGGCGAATCTGCGGATCAATGGCGCCAGGCCGGAGGTCCATAAAGGGGGCATGAAAGGTAACCCTCAGGCCGGCGTCCCTGAGTTTGTCGGCAACATGGCGGTAATCAGCCTCGCGATAGGTATCCAGGATATCGCTGTTAAAGCTGATTTCCGGATTCATTCCGTATTGCAGGACCCTGGGAAGATACTGCTCGTAGAGAAAATGAAAAGGGATATGGACCTGAACTTTTTTCAATATCGGGAATAATGCAATCTTCTCCATGCCTCCTCCTGAAGGTTGTGAAAGGAACCCTTGAAAGACAGGCGGTTTTTAGCACATGATGTCGGCTTAAGACAATGAAAAATACATTTCATATTGACAATAAAGACTTAATCTGTTACTGAAAACAACAGGTTATTACAATTTATCAAGAAAGGGGGACCTTCAACCATCTCCACAAGCCTATCCAAAACCGCCAATAGTGAGGCCGTCGCTTCACCACCCATGGACGCCAGGGAAAGGGTGTTATGTTGCATAAATGCCGCCCTGACCCGGAAAGCTCATAATCTTGTGGTCATGAAAGTTGCGGAAATATCATCTTTTACTGATTATTTTCTCATCTGTAGCGGCGCCTCGGACCGCCAGGTCAAGGCCCTGTGCTCCTCCATCGAGGAGAGCCTGAAAAAGGTCGGCATGGCCCCCCTCGGCATTGAAGGAGAAAAGCATGGGAGGTGGGCCCTCATGGATTACGATGATGTCGTCATTCATGTTTTTTTGGAACCACTCCGGGAATTTTACGATATCGAGCGCCTTTGGGCGGATGCCCCCAGGATGTTCATCTCCGACGATGCCTCCCTGATTGAGGAACTTGCCGAGGGCTTGTGATGTGTTGAAGGAAGTGCTCCGGGATTTGGCCGATGTATTGTTTCCTCCCCGTTGCCAGTCCTGCCGGACGGTTGCAGAAAAATTGACCAATGATCTTTTCTGCGCCGTCTGTGAAGAGAAGATTCGATACATTCGCACCCCTCTCTGTCCGGCCTGCGGGGCCCCATTTCCCGATTCCGAAGGATCGGACCATCTGTGCGGAGACTGTCTGACGGCACCCAAGCCTTTCGCCGTCGCCCGATCCGTCGCCGCCTTCGAAGGCATTCTGCTTGAAGCTATTCATGCCTTTAAATACCACAACAAAACCGGCATGGGATCCGGCCTGGGAAGGATGATGACCGGTGATTCCTATCCCGGCATGGACATGCAGGGCTACACGATGATCATGCCGGTTCCGCTCCACATCCGGCGTCTGCGGGAACGGGGATTCAACCAGTCCCTGCTCCTGGCAAAAGTACTTTCCGCAAGGTATGCCATCCCCCTGGATTTTGTCACTCTGAGGCGCGAAAGAGACACGCCGCCCCAGACGATGATGGGACGCAAAGAGCGGCAGACCAATATCAAAGGGGCCTTCGGTATTGCCGATAAAGAAAGGGTCAGGAAACAGCATGTTTTATTGATTGATGACGTTTACACGACGGGAAGCACCCTCGCCGAGTGCGCCCGGGTGTTGTTGAATTGCGGCGCGGCCCAGGTTGGTGTTCTCACCTTGGCCAGGGCGGTAAAGGATGCTTGATAAATATTGGCTACCCGCATTTTTATACAACATTTCAATCCGTTAGAAACAAGATTCATGTCTGACAAACATCACTAACATCTCACCGCACATATTGTTGTGAAAATTAATATTCCGCTAAATCTAGTTGACATGGGAATTTTATCTTCATACACTCCCAGCCTAAAAAATTGATGCCTTATCTACAGGAGAGAAGTAAAATGAAAGAGAACTTATACGAATATCTGGCCGGCAACGAGTATCCGGGCCGTGGCATCTGTATCGGAAAAACGCCCGATGGCAAGAAAGCCATGATTGCCTACTTTATTATGGGCCGCAGTGTAAACAGCCGTAACCGTGTGTTTGACCCCATTGACGGCGGCATCCGCACCATGGCTGCCGACCCTTCCAAGATGACAGATTCGCACCTGATTATATACAACCCCGTGCTGACTCTGGACGACACCACGATTGTGACCAACGGCGACCAGACCGACACCATCCGCGATTTTATCGCCCGTAATGTTTGCTCCGGCTATGGCTTTGAGGCCGCGCTGAATACCCGCACTTTTGAGGACGACGGCCCCAACTGGACGCCCCGCATTTCCGGCGTAGTGGATATGCGCATTGGTGGCTATAAAATGAGCATTTTGAAGAGCGACGACGGCAATGAAAACAGCATTCAGCGCTTTACCTTTGATTATCCCCAGCCCCTTGCCGGAGAAGGGCACTTTATCAGTACTTACAAGTGCAACGGCGCTCCGATTCCCAGTTTTGTGGGCGAGCCGTTGCGCGTGGCCATGGATGAGGAAGACCCTGACAAATACGCCGGCAAGCTCTGGGAGGCCCTGAACAAGGATAACCAGGTAAGCCTGTTTGTGCGTGCCATTGACCTGGCGACTCAGGCATACAAGGATGTCATCATTAACAAATACGAAACGGTGGAGGAATAAGGAATGAACGAATTAGCACTTAAATACGGCTGCAACCCTAACCAGAAGCCTGCCAGAATCTTTATGGCGGACGGCAGCAACCTGCCTGTTGTCGTATTGAACGGCAAGCCTGGTTACATCAACTTTCTGGACGCCCTGAACAGCTGGCAGCTGGTGAAGGAACTGAAAGAGAATACCGGCGTGGTTGCCGCGGCCTCTTTTAAGCATGTGTCCCCCGCCGGCGCTGCCCTGGGCTATCCACTGGACGACGTCCTTCGCAAGATGTATCACATCAACGCCGATATGAAGCTTTCTCCGCTTGCCTGTGCTTACGCCCGCGCCCGCGGAGCCGATCGTATGAGCAGCTTCGGCGACTGGATTGCGCTCTCCGACGCGTGCGACGTTACCACCGCGCAGATCATCAAGCCTGAGGTTACCGACGGCATCATTGCCCCGGGCTATGAACCGGAAGCGCTGGAAATTTTAAAGACCAAGAAGAACGGCAACTACAACGTGGTTGCCATCGACCCCAACTACGTGCCCGACCCCGTCGAGCACAAGCAGGTGTTTGGCATTACGTTTGAGCAGGGCCGCAACAGCCTGAAGATCGACAACGGCATGCTGGAAAATATGGTGACGGAGAACAAGATCCTGACCGATGTGCAGAAGCGCGACCTGGTGCTGAGCTTGATTACCCTGAAATACACGCAGTCCAACAGCGTGTGCTACGTGCAGGACGGCCAGATAATCGGTGTCGGCGCCGGTCAGCAGAGCCGTATCCACTGCACCCGCCTGGCTGGCCAGAAGGCCGACAACTGGCAGCTGCGCCATATGCCCAAAGTGCTGGATCTGCCTTTCCGCAACGATGTTTCCAAGCCCAACCGCGACAATGCCATCGATATTTACATCGGGGATACCCCGGAGGACGTGATCGGTGACGACTTATGGGCCGAAACATTCACCCGCCGTCCCGAACCTTTGACGGCAGCTGAGAAGAAGGAATGGCTGAGCAAGGTGACCGGCGTTGCCCTTGGCAGTGACGCGTTCTTTCCCTTCGGCGATAACATCGAGCGCGCCCATCGTAGCGGCGTGACCGTCATTGTCGAGCCCGGCGGTTCTATCCGCGACCAGCAGGTGATCGATACCTGCAACAAATACGGCATTGCCATGGCGTTTTGCGGCCTGCGCCTGTTCCACCATTGAAAAGGGCTTTCAGGCACAACGCGTTCCCCGCGAAGCGCGGGAGACGTGAATTAGGGCGACATAACAATTAGTTATGCTATTCGGTTTTAATAGATTACGAAGAAATAAAGAAAGGGGCCTATTGTTATGAGTTTCGTTACTGTGGAACAAATGAATCTGGTAAAAGATATCGCCGCTATCCTGACAAGGGCTAAAGAAACATTGTCCGTGGCGGAATCCAGCGCTGGTGGTCTGATATCCGCCTGTTTATTGTCAATACCGGGTGCATCTTCATTTTTTGTCGGTGGCTCCGTATTGTACAGTTATCAGATACGCAAAGAAATTGTGGGTATGGGCAAGGAAGAACATCGGATTTACGGAGGTTCAACTCCGGAATTGATTCTGGAAATAGCGCTTAAATTCAGAGAAAAAATCGGAACGGACTGGGTGATTGGTGAAGGTGGAGCGGCAGGCCCTTCGAAAAGTCATTACGGCCACAATGCAGGCTACACAGCTCTTGCTGTAGCAGGTCCTATAAACCGGGCTAAGTCAATCGAAACCGGAAAATCTGACAGAATTGAAAATATGTCTGAATTTACAACTGCCCTGTTGAATTTCTTTTTAGATGTTCTTAAAGAAAGAGAGACATCATGATAGGGATACCTTAAATAAATCCGATTGTGAAATGGGGAGAAAATGAACAAAATCGTTCCTAAAGAGACGCTGAAAGAACAATTAAACGGTTTACGCCAGGCAGGGGAAACCATTGTCTTTACCAACGGCTGTTTCGACATTCTCCACGTCGGCCATGTCCGTTACCTGCGAGAAGCGAAAAAGCTTGGGGATATCCTTGTTTTGGCATTGAACAGCGACGTCTCCGTCCGCGCTATTAAGGGGGAAAAACGTCCCCTGGTCCCGGAAGATGAGCGGGCGGACATCATGGCTGCTCTGGAATCCATCGATTACGTGATCCTTTTTGATGATCCGACTCCCCAACGGTTGATTGAATATCTTCAGCCCGACATCCTCGTCAAAGGAGGTGACTGGACCGAAGCGGCAATTGCCGGCGCTGACTTCGTGAAGGCTTCGGGGGGCAGGGTCATCACCATCCCCCTTACCGAGGGTCGTTCGACAACCAACATCGTGGAAAAGATCCGGCAGATTTATGGTTGACATACAGGGATAAATTCAAAGCTCTTACAATCCATATGCTTAAATTTATTGATATATTATGCCGGAAAGCCCTGTCTTGTATTCCCCCTTGACCGTTCATTTTTTTTCTTTACAAACACCTGCGGATCGTGTATGTCCCTCTATCCGAATGTCATGATACAAGTATGAAGTATAAGGTGGTGAGATGCCCTTGAAGCCCGACAAACTTCAGTTTTTTAGATTCATGTTGAATCAGAAGATAAGCGAATTGCTGTTGGATGCGGAAAAAACCGTATCGGAAATGACCAACGGCAAGGAGAACTATCCCGACCCCAATGATCGGGCATCCCTGGAATCGGACCGTAATTTCGAACTCCGGATCAGGGACCGGGAAAGAAAACTCATCGCCAAGATGCGGGAAGCCATTCAGCGCATCGACGATGGCACCTATGGCGTTTGCAACGGCTGCGGTGGAGACATCTCAGAGAAAAGGCTCATGGCCAGGCCCGTGACCACTGAGTGCATCGAATGCAAGACCAAACAGGAGAAGCTCGAAAAAATGAAGGGCGAATAGCCTTCACCCTTCCCCCCTCTCTCCATCCTTGCGTCTAAACAATGAAACTTCCGATATATATTGAGGTAGTGCCTATTACAGCGCTAACAGATCTCTTTATTGCCCCACTTCCACCCTGTCCCTCACCCTGAGAAGGATTGAGCCGCCATGTTTGTGAAGGTTGCCATCCCTATCCCCAAAGACCAATCCTTTGATTATATCGTCCCCACGGAGATGGAGAAGGATGCCGCTATTGGCAAACGGGTGCTTGTCCCCTTTGGCAACAAGCGGGAGACAGGATGCATCGTCGGGATCACAACCGCTACGGATATTGAAAATCCCAAAGAGATCATTGAGGTCCTGGATCAAGAGCCGTTGTTTGACGACCGTGATCTCGCCTTTTACAGTTGGACGGCGGATTATTACCTCTATCCTCTCGGAAAGGTCCTCGGAGAAATCCTGCCGGGTGTAAAGGATCGCCGCGCCCGGACGGAAAAGGTGGCCGCCGCCAGCGGCAATGCGACGTCAACCACTGTAAAATTAACGAAAAAACAACGTCTCCTCCTGAAAATCCTTCAAGAGGAGACCGAAGTATCTGTTGCCGACCTCTGCCAAAGGTTGGGAAATGTTCGTTCCACTCTTGCGACCCTCGAAAAGAAGGGACTCGCCTGTATCACGGAAAAGGGAGTATCCTGCCCATTACCGCCTTTTCTCACCGTCGGGGAACCTTCCGGAAGACCTGCCGCGAATCCATCCCAGGAGGCGGCCTTACAAGAAATCCACGGTAATCTCCAGGCCGGTCAATTCCACACCGTTCTTCTCCACGGTGTGACCGGAAGCGGTAAAACGGAAGTCTATTTCCAGGCCATGGAGGAGGTACGCCGGCGCCGGGGGGGGGTTATCTATCTCGTTCCGGAAATCGCCCTTACCCCTCAGCTCATTACGCGACTCAAAGAAAGATTCGTGAATGAAAACATTGCCGTTCTCCACAGCGGCGTTTCCCGCGCCGTCCGCTATGACCAGTGGCAGCGCCTGCGACGAGGCGAAATACACATGGCCGTGGGGGTCCGCTCCGCCCTCTTTGCGCCGGTCCGGGATCTCAAGTTGATCATTGTCGATGAGGAACACGACGCCTCCTATAAGCAGGATGACCGACTGCCATACAGCGCCCGGGATCTTGCGATTGTCAAGGGACGTCTCCACGGGGCTACGGTTGTCCTCGGATCGGCGACGCCGGCGGTACAAACCTGTTTCAATGCCCGCTCCGGGAAATTTTCCTGCCTGACCATGCCCGGCCGGATCGCCGACCGGCCCTTGCCCCCCGTGGAGATTGTGGATATGAAAATGGAAAAGGCTATCCACGGCGAGAATACCTTCACCATCTTTTCCCGTCGCCTCGCCGCCGCCATTCGAGAAACCCTGGACCGGAAGCAGCAGGTCATGCTCCTCCTCAACCGGCGCGGCTATCATACCTTCCAGATCTGCCGGGACTGCGGACAGCCCCTGAAGTGCCGGAATTGCGAGGTTTCCCTGATTCAACATGCCCAGGAAGGGGTCTGGAAATGCCACTACTGTGATTATACCCTGGCGGGAGGATTGGTTTGTTCCCGGTGCAGCAGCTCAAATATCGGCGCCTACGGTATGGGAACGGAGCTGTTAGAGGAAGAGATAACCAACCTTTTCCCCACGGCCCGGATCAGGCGCATGGACAGCGACACCATGGACCGGAAGGGGGCTCACGAGCAGTTACTCCACGCCCTCGGTCAGGATCGGATCGATATTCTCGTAGGGACCCAGATGATCTCCAAGGGGCATGACTTTCCCAATGTCACCCTCGTGGGGGTGATCCTGGCGGATACATCCCTTAACCTGCCCGATTTCCGCGCCGCCGAACGCACCTTCCAACTCCTGACCCAGGTTTCCGGCCGGGGAGGCCGGGGCGATGTTCCGGGGAAGGTGATCATTCAAACCTTCAATCCCAACCACTACGCCATCCAGAGGGCCAGAGATCACGACTATGACGGTTTCTACGAAGAGGAAATCTCGCTGCGCCAATCCTTATTCTACCCCCCCTTTTCACGGCTGATTCATCTGCGCCTGTCTTGTATCCATCAAGATAAAGGGGAGGAGGGAATCAATAGGCTCGCCGCAAAGGCGCGGGAGCTGCTCAGGCTGGCCAGGGTGAGGGGAAAGGTGGAGATCGTCGGACCGGCAGAAGCCCCCCTGTTCCGGCTGCGGGGCCGTTACCGCTGGCAACTGCTCTTGAAAGGGGATGACAGCCGTTTTCTACACGCCCTGACACGGGATATCCTGTCGGGATTTCACGCCCCGGGCGTGCAGATCAAGGTAGACGTGGATCCCGTCCACTTCATGTAACAAAAGCGGAAGACAACAATTTCATTTCCTTTTCAAGGAATTTTTGACTATATGGAAATAATTACGTGCTGGGGAGGTACATGCACTATGCCCAAGTCGAGGCTGCTGTTTATGGGGACGCC
>JAPLJZ010000188.1 GCA_026388335.1 Deltaproteobacteria bacterium | reverse complement strand
GAAGTTTCTGCCAGGACGGGCAGGAATCCGAGCACCGGTGAGGCTATCTCGATCCCCAAATCAGCAAGGATTTCCTTCAAGGCGGGCAAGGCGATCAAGGCCAAGCTCATCACCGCTGCCTGTGGTTCACAGGAATCAAGGGCAAAGGCAATCACCGACCACCAGGCAGTTAAGGATGCCAGGAAGGCAACGATGAAGGCCCTTGCAAAGAAGAAAGCAGGGAAGAGGCCGAAGGCATAAAAACACGATAGCCTTGAGGAATCAGGGCTATCGACACATACACAATAAAATTAGGGAGGTAACAGGTTATGGCTGCAAAGAAGAAGATCGTAAAGAAGACCGCAAAGAAAACAGCAGTAAAGAAGGTTGTTAAGAAACAGGTAGCGAAAAGCACAACCAGCGCTGCGCAAAGGGTCGGTGAGGAAGCGTCTGCTGCGACGACAATAGCTACAGCGCCGGAAATGATTGGTGCGGGAAAGGATGTGCTCTATCGGCTCGTAGCATCGGAATCCGGGACGTCCCTCATCCAGGCAAAGGCGAACGTCAACGCCGTCCTGGGGGCAATTGTGAACATTCTGCTTGCTCAGGGTAAAGGCGATAAGCCGAAGCTGTCCCTTTCCGAGTTCGGCACGTTTTCGGCCAAGAAGATTCCTACCCGGCAGGGAAGGAACCCGAAGACCGGAGAAATTCTTACTTGCCAGCCGTCCGCAAGGATCATGTTCAAGGCAAGCAGCGTTCTTAAAGACCAGATGGTCACGGCTCTGTGGGCCGGGAAGTCAAGGGCTGTTGCCATTGCAAAGCCCGTGACAAAGGCGGCGCACATCTCCATGCCGCAGGCACCGGTACATAAGGCAAAGGGGTAGGACTATGGTCAAAGCCTTCTTTTCTCCCAAAGGAGGAATAGCCCCGGAAATCATGAGGGCGATAGGAAAGGCTACCTTCAGCGTCAAGGTAGCCGCCTTCGCCTTCACTTCCAAGTACATCGGAACAGCCCTGAAAAACGCCCGCAAGCGGAACGTGAATGTTCAGATGATCCTCGATGAGGACTACATGGACAAGTCCTACAGTATTGATGAGTGGCTCGCCGTATTCGGAGCAGAGATCCGGAAGATAGTGATGAAAAAGGGAATCATGCATAACAAGTTCATCCTCATTGACGACAAGATCCTGTTCACCGGCAGTTATAACTTCACCAATGACTCTGAAAACAGGAATTACGAAAACATCATGATTCTCGATCTTCCCGACATAGTAAAACCTTACCTCGATGAGTTTACCCGATTATGGAAGATCGGAACGCCAAAGTGAAAAGTCAGTTGCATGAGTCCTCTTCCGTGTTTGCGCCTTCCGGGGCAAAGGGCGCAAGCAGGGCCGGGAAGCCGAAAGTAATGGCGATAGTTGGCTCGCGAGAAGCTTCGATGTCAATGCAGATAACCGCACATGCCCATACTCAAAAAGCATTGAAAGCCGGGTGGCGTATCGCAACAAGCGGGGCTGACGGGATAAGTAAAACCGCCATCGATTCAGCTATCTACAACGGAAACGGAGATCAGCTTGATATTTATCTGCCAAAGAATTCCATATATTCAGAGGCGGCAAAGAATACCATTGAAGACGCCAGAAAAGCCGGTGCAAGAATAATCGAATGTCCGGAAGGATCTACTTCGACTGCGGAGATGATCAAAAACTCGAATGCTGCTGTTATAGTCCAGAATAACAATACAACAGAGTCAACCGAAGCATTGAAAAAGGCAATCGCGCAAAAGCTCCCTGTCAAAAAAATATCCTATTCCGGAGGAGTATTCAGCGCCATCTCGAAGATCAATATTACCGGGGCCGCGCTAAGTGTCATCGGAACTCTTCTCGATTTGGAGGAAATGCAAGGTTACTTCAGGAAACGAGAAGAGCTCATGGAAAAATGGAGGCAGGGAAAGGCGACAGCCGAAGACATAGAAGAGCTGGAAAACCTGGGAGTGCAATTATACACCGACGCCGGAGACCCGGTTGACGCTGATAAAGTCGCCATAGATGACGATAAAGCCACTTACATTTCCAATTCAATGGGACGAGGAAACCCATACCACGACGTCGCGGGGAAGTTCTGTTCGGAAGGTAGCGCCGCAGCAACAGTTTACGGCTGATGAACAACAGGGATGCCATGACACAACAGCCACAACACAGCCCCTCAAGAGCCGAAAAGCAAAAGGTTATGGCGGTAGTGGGATCGCGCCTGGAGTCCAAAGAAATGCAGGTTCGCACCATTGAACAGACCACAAAGGCATTGAACGCTAACTGGCGGATTGCAACCGGTGGCGCCGATGGAACTGATACGATGGCGATAAGAACGGCTATACAATCTGGCAAGGCAGATCAGCTTGATATTTATCTTCCCAAGAAGATCGGGAATCAGTCGCCGACAGCGCGACAATACCTCAATGAAGCGAAAGCGGCAGGAGCCAACATAGTCGAGAACGCCGGGGGAGGGGGAGACGTTTCTTATGGAAAGGCCTGCTTTAACCGCAACTCAACAATCATTGATAACTCGGATGCCGCCGTCATCGTCCAAAATAACGATTCAGGCGGATCAGGTGATTCCTTTAAAAAGGCACTCGCCAAGAAGATCCCTATCAAGAAAATCAACTTCGTTGGTGGGATATTCAAGACAGTTTCAAAGTTCGGTGTTGCCGGGGCGTCTCTTGGCATCATCGGTATGATTCTCGATTATGAGGAAATGAAGGAATTCATCAAGAAACGAAATGAGTTGTTTGAAAAGTGGAAGCAAGGCAAGGCCACGCCGGCAGATATAAAGAAATTGGAAAGCATGGGATTGCAATTGAAGACCGACGCCGGCGACCAAATCGATGCTGATGATGTCGCCATTGACGACGATAAAACCACTTACGCATCAGACTCAATGGGACGAGGGAATCCATACCATGACGGGGCAGGGAAGTTCTGTTCGGAAGGGAGCGCCTCAGTCATAGTTTACGGTTAAACTGTGAATGGGACAAGGAAGGATACAGAGAAGGGGAGGGCAACCATGAAAAGAGAAGGAAACATCATTCTAAACTTGGCAAATGTATCTGACCTGGATCAGAGCGTGTTGTGCGAGAAAATATTGGAACTGGAGCAATATCTCAATAACGAAGTGGCCCTGGAATGTTACCGGAAGTTCGGGATTGGGCTCAGATTTCATCTATCCGCTTAAACCGCCTGGAGGTGGTAAATATGGAAACAATACACGCGATCACAGAAGGAATTGCAAATGCCTACGTTGTCAATGAAAAGGATGGCGTCATGGTTGTCGATCCCGGTAGTCGGGGCGCAGCCCTGTCTGTCCTGGACTACTGCACCAACATCCTCGGCGCATCGCCGCGGGAATCAATCAAGATTATCGCCATGACTCATTATCACATTGACCACATCGGTGGCATTGCCACCCTCCTGGAACATTGTGGACCTGACACCAAGGTGATTGCCACCGAGTATGCCAAGGATTACATGGCTCACAAAAGGAGGCTGTCATCCATGCACAATTGGCCTTCTTGTATGCAAACCGCCTTCTGCTGCCTGAAAGGAGATGTACCCCCCGCGTTTCATTCCTACGATAGCCTTGCAGGCATCCCTAATTTTGCCAATCTCAGTATCCCCGTAGATTCAGGCAGGTTCAATTTCTATAGAAACGGTTTCGACGGCATGGTCGGTTTCGGAGATTGGCTTATCCTGCCAACGCCAGGACACACGGAGGATTCAGTTTCATTCTACAGTCCCGCTGCAAAGGCGCTCATCTGCGGTGATTTTATCCTGAACGTCGAGCCGGTATTGTTTCCCCGCGGAAGGATCAATGGCTTCCATAGCGATTACATCGCCATTCAATCCTCTCTGAAAACCCTCAAGGAGAACATTAACGTCGCCGCCCTATACCCTGGGCACGGGGATGTTATCATGCGACAGGCCGGTTCCAAGGAAAGCATCCTGCGAAGCGTGGGTGGATCAGTGGGCATATTCTCATAAACACAAAGGCAAGGGAGGTAACGGAATCATGGAAGAAAAGAAATCAACTGGAAAAACAGCAGCGACGGGGTCAAGGAAAAAGGCAAAGGAATGTAGGGGACTCGAATTGCCTGTGGCCTACAGGGTAAGCGATCAGGATATGGCCGTCATCGATGCGCTGGTCAGCGTGATAGTCACCGCTGCCGTCAAAGCCTCCATTGCCGCAGCTATCGCAGAGGCGCCAGGAGTCGGCTGCCTTGTTAAAACCTGCCTGCAGATGCTTGAAAACAGCAACGGCGCTGCTACACAAGACGGAACCCATCCGGCCGGGCAAAACAGCAATGCAATCATGCAACTGATGAGCAAGGTTATAAGCACATTTCAACGAGGCAAGGCATAGAGGCGAAGCATAATGGACGAAATGATGGACACCATGACGACGGAAAAGGTTGAATTACCTGAAATAAGAGTCATTAAGAATCTTGACATCCAGAAAACAGGCAAGATCGTTGTCATGTCGGATTGCCATCGAGGCGACGGTTCAGGATCTGATGATTTTGCTCCAAACTCCCTCATCTACCGGCAAGCACTGGAGCAATATCTATCTGAGGGATTCACCTACGTTGAACTTGGTGACGCCGAAGAGCTTTGGGAGAATAAGACCTTTGATCAAATCTATATTACCCATACAAAGGTTTACGAGACTCTTCACAAGTTCCACGATCCTGATCCAGACAAAACCCGCTACATCAAGGTATGGGGAAATCATGACCTTTACTGGCAAGACCACGCAAAGGTTTATGAAGGCCTTTTCCCCGGCATTCAAATCTACGAGGCCGTTATCCTGCGCGTGCCCTCCAGGATAAACGAAGACATCCTCATGATCCACGGGCACCAGGCAGATCCGATATGCACCGGAGGCGCTGCCGCCTTCAGCAAGTTCTTTGTGAAAAACCTTTGGGCGGAATTGCAAAAATGCGGACTGAAAGATCCGACCCGGGCGGCTTGCAATCCAGGCGTCAGCGATGAAACCGACGCCACCCTTCACAGATGGTCAACGGAGAACGGTAAAGGCTTCAAGACCATTATCGCCGGCCACACACACAGGGCGGTTTATGAAAACCTCTCCATCACAGAACGGCGCTACCTTGAATCACAGCTCAGGACCACAGGCGTAAAGGCCAAATATTCATCCGACACAGGCTATTACAACACCGGTTCCTGTGTCCATCCCCAAAGCATTACCGCCCTGGAGATATTACCGTCCCTTGATGCCGTACCAAAGTTCAGGCTGATTGAATGGCGATACGCGGCCCACCTTGACGGTTCGCTATATGTCGAAAGGGGCATCCTTGCAGGGTAGGGCAGGGGGTTTGGTGCCGCTGATGAACGGCTCTGGCCGATCACAGCAGGCTGATTGAGATTTTTCAACTATTGAAAGCGTCAATTTGGGGAAATGGGTTTGTGTAGCAGCTTTGAACCCGTAATGCTCAGGCGCGAGGGCAGAAAAATGGAATTGGCTGGTTAATTGTCTCAACCTATAACTGTTTGGTGGTTGTTATTCTGAGCACTGAGGATTACGGCTCGTAAAACAACGGGGAGGGCGTATTCAAAAGCGGTGGATAGACATCCGCTTATCCAACAGTAGCAAGGATATACTCCATCTTGCGTTGCTTGCACCACATCTCTGCCGCCTTGCGCTTGCGCTGAACATCATTGGAATCAATGCGGCTGGGGTCCTTTACCTCAATTACTGCCTTCCTACCGTCTTCATATTCTACGAGAAAGTCCGGAACGTATCGCCGCTGGTGCTTCAAACCGTCAATCCAAGGGATAGTGATTCCGTGCCGTTTCATCCACTTGATGACATACGGATCACGCTCCAGACGGTCCATCATGCGTCGTTCGAGATCGCTCTGGTACTTCTCGAAACTCCAAGGGCTCTTTTTCGGATTATCGTACTGACCGTGTATGCTAATTGCCATATTCAATGACCCCCGCTATCAGTCCCGGAATGGCTTCAACCTTCACCTTCACCTGCCGGAGCATTTTCCACGCGAATTCTACCTCCGCACGTTCGGCTAATCCAAGTGAAGAGTCATTGAGAAACTTCGCCCGGATGTGGTGGAGCAAGGCGCTGTAAACCTGATCCTTGTACGTCGCGGCGTAGCCCGCTGCGACAGTCAGCAGTTCAGACATGTCAAGCAATCCCGCCTTCACGGCCTCGCGCACTGCCCCATCCGATACCTGTGCAACTGCCCCAAGGGGGCCGCTTTCATCGGGAGCGGAATGGATCGTCTTCCAGCCCTTGCCGCCCAACTCCTGACCGACCACTCCCGCAATGCCGACCTTCGTGATTTCAATCACCGTTGGATCATATTCGATCTGGTCCAACGCCTCTTTCCAATCTTTCATTGGTGGCGGGGGCGGGGGAATACCTTTTAATTCGTCGTCAAAGCCACCATCATCCATTACCGAAGGATCAACCGGAGGAAGATCAATCACTAAATCAGGTTTTTCAAGTTCCTGCTTGGGTGGTGGTGGCGGCAAATCCTCGGTTTCGTCGAACAGATCATCAATCAAGACGCCGGTGCGTTTTCTTGCATTAAAGATGTCCCACAGCCATTGATGCTCCAGTTTGGGATGATCCACCACAGCGCAAATCTGTGGTTCCGAGGTCTCGACACCCTTAACTCGCACGCGTCGCAACCCACGCCCGACCACCTGTTGCCCATAGACTTTACTGCCGAATTTACGCAAGAGCAAGATAACGCTTACCTCTGGCACGTCCCACCCTTCGCGCAGCATCAATACGCTAACCACGGCCTTGAAAGGCGTTCCTCCTTTACTCTGATTGCTTAGTTCCCGTGCCTTCTGCCTATCTGCTTCATCGCTATCTTCGGTGACCAGCAGCGTCTTCAGCTTGAAATACTTGCTCAAGGTTTGCTCGGCCTTTTCCGCATCGGCTTTACAGACCGCCACCACAAACAGAATCGGCTGGTATCGCTTTTTAGCCCGCCTTTCCTGTTCTTCCAGACGGCGTAACGCAATCGCCATCTGTTGTCGCATCGGCTCGTCGTCCGTCACCCATTGAGTGGCATTCAGCCCGAGCCTGTCTACATCATCCCAATCAATCTCTTCAACCTTACGCTGCTCTCCCGTGCGGGCATCGGTATAGGTCAACTGCACTGTCTTAATGTCCGGCTGATAGACAACCGGCGTCTTGATTATGCCGTCGGCCAGTGCGTCCATCACACCGTACTCGTAGATCATATCACTATCAGGCGTCTGCCCGTCGGCACGGTCTGGCGTTGCTGTCGTGTCCACGCGCAACACTACATTTCCCCTCATTCGCTTTAGCGTCGCATCATATTCCAGTGCTGGCGAGTTATGCGCCTCGTCGTTGAAAAGCGCGAATTCCGGCCCATTCATAAGCGCCGACAGGTTGCTCTGTCCGCTCATGTTGCTTTGGTAGAACTGGTGAATATTGCCCAAGATAACGCTGGCGCTGAACAGGGTTGCCCAGCCACCTTCCCTGCCGCTACCCAACGTTGTGAGCACGAAATCCTCCGGGCGCGAATTCCCCCAATCAGGCAGCAGGTCACGGGCTTTGAATACCTTTCCACCCTCAAAGTCGTCATCCAGCCGGTCGCGCACGATCAGATTCGGACAGAGCATCGCGAACTTCTGAACATTATGCGCCACTCGCAGCCATGCAATCACCGCTGCAATCACCGCCGTCTTGCCACCGCCCGTCACAACATTGAGCAGCAGCCCGTCTGCACCGATCTCAGCCTTACCCAGAATTTCATGCGCGTAAACAACTCGAAGGAACGACTCCCATTGATGTGGCCACAATGTTCCGGGCCGTGCCACTTGGTCGTCATCCTTAGAGGTCAAAAACTCAATGTATTTATACGATTCAGATTTGAGACCCGGCATCCCATCTCGACGCCAGTCCCGAAAAGTATCTTCATATCGAGCAAAACGGTTGAACATGGGTCAACGCACCTCGATCTCGGCGGTCCAGAGTCCTTCACCGCCAATGTCGTCCTGCACCTTGCAGGCGATGCGGATTTTGCCCACCGCGGGGAACTCATATTGCGCCTGCAACTCCGGTTCCTTCTTACTTCCGCGTACAAAGGAATATCCCTGAGTGCTGCTAAACCGCTTGTCATAGTCAAAGTCCCATTGCACATTGATGATCTTGGCCCCAGTGTTCAAAACAGCCGTTTCGCTCACGTCGAACTTGTAGGTGCGTGGCGCGATGCGTTTGTAACCTACCTCGACCCTTGGCGGCTGGACAAACGTAAGGAAGTTCTCGTAGTCGGCGTTGTCCGTCGAAAGGGCTGTCACATGCTCTCGGAAACGTGCTGAATCAATACGGATCATGTCCAGCCGGATAAAATTAAGGTCCGTCTGCTCCAGTCGCCGCAGCCGCTCAGCCGCCTCCACCGCATCGGGTCGGAAGGCCCAAGCCAGTATGATCCCATCACGTAAGTTATCCTGCTTGTAGCGCAGCGTCTTGCGCATGGCATTGGCGAACGTCTGCACATCCGCAGCCGTCACGGCTTTCTTCTGGTCCGGTTCGCCCACCAAGACCGGGATTGCCCCCTTATATCCGTGGATGCCCTCCTCGCGCTCTTCAAATACCGCCCCGAAGGAGCGCAGGACGAAAGCGCGGAACTGCTCGGGCGGGGCATCGGCCAGTCTCCGGGCCTCATACACGCCCCAGTGTTCGATAGTAAAGTCCGGCACAGGGAACATCTTGCCAGTTTTCTCCTCCACCTGCCGAGTCAGCCGGTCCGCTGTGATTGCCACAGCCACCCGCGACTGGTCGCAAGCAATCCAGCGGCGTCCCAATCGCTGTGCGACGGCAACGGTTGTGCCGCCTCCGGTGAAGAAATCGGCAACAACACTTCCTTGTTCCGATGCCACCTTGATGATCCTTTCCATCAACGCTTGGGGTTTCTGAGTTGGATAGCCAATTCTTTCAGAGGACATGGGTGGTAATGCAGGAATATCCCACCAGTCTTCCGGAACCTTGCCGAGTGGGTTGGGCAAATATGTCGTGCCTGTTGCCTTGTTAGTAACACCTTTGCCCGATGTCTGGAAACCTCCCGTACCCTCGTACGGAACTCGTATCGCGTCTGCATTGAATTTCCAATTTGAGCCTTTGGAGTACCATAATAGAACATCGTGCTTCTTAGGAAACTCGACATTACTGCGACCACCTTGCCGATAGCACCAAATTATTTCGTTCCTCAATGACCCGTATCCAAAAATCTTGTCCATTTCCACCTTGATATAATGGCTGGCATGATGATCACAATGGACATAGATGCTGCCGGTCTTTTTGAGCAGGCGTTTCATCTCATAGAGCCGGGCGTTGAGCCAGATCAAGTAGCCGGGCATACCGCCTTCCCAGATGTCCGAGAAGGAACGTAATTCATTCTGGTCGCCGAAGATGACGTTGTAGTTGCGCCCGGAGAAAAACGGAGGGTCAATGTAGATGAGGTCAATGCTCTCGCTGGGCAGTTGGCGCATCACGTGTAAGTTGTCGCCCCAGAAGAGGCGGTTGGGTGCCAGTGAGGAATGCCCGAACTGGACGCGCTCAACCACCTGAAAGGGTAGCATGACTTGGGGAAATAGTTTGCGGAATCCCTTGCGCCGATCCCAGCCCAGCGGCTCCTTCTCAACTGGCACGCTGCCGAAGCGAGTCGGAGGCCTCCAGAACTCCTCTTGCGCGGGTAGCGCATCCGACCGTTCGTCCCCGTCTGCTATCTCCGGTGGCGCAACAAAATCGCCCCTCACAGGACCGCTGATCGTTTTGTCCTTTTTTTCGTTGTCTTTCTTTGCCATTGCGTCACTTCCTTCAAAACGCGCTTATCATTGGACTGCTAACCATAATTAGATACACACAAAACCACGTTGCTTGCCGTCACAATATACTCGACTATCTTAAAAAGACTTCTGATTGTCAAGTATTACGGTTGCAATCTACACTGTCCAGCAAAACATGTCAAACATGGATTTCAGGAAGGCAGAAATACCCTTGATCTTCGGAAAAATCAATCTCCCCAATATGTATGTTTCGACCGCAATTCAGCAAAATGTACTCATTTTGCCTTTATCGACTTGTATTTGCTGTCGAGATTTGTGGCCGATGCGACTGTATAGGACCTCTTCTTCCATAAAGTGAATGCTTGCCTCTGTAGAGTTGTCCAAACTAAATATCTACGGCCAGCTCTGTATCTTTCAATATCAACGTAGAAGCATTTCAACGATTTCATTTTTGCGACAGTAAGGGATAAACAGCCGCTCCCTCGCACGCGTAACCGCCACGTAAGTCAGTTTCCTGATCTGCTCTTCCGTCCATCGGTTGCCCGGCACCAGCCAGTCCATGCCCAATACGAAGACACAGGCATAATCAAATCCCTTGAGACTGTGAATCGTGGAGATTGTCACGCTGTCTGTTGTCACGTCGTAGGAACGCTTTGCTCGGTAATCCTCCGAGATCCAGCTATGAAGGATTCCTTTTCTCTCCATGGTTGCTGCCAGAAGCCGGGGCAGGTGCATGGAAGTATCATTCTCCGGGGAGCGCATAGTGTAGATCACTGCAATTTCCGCGAGCGGATAGCCTTCCTCCTCATTCAGGGACCGAATCCGGTCGGTGACCCAGGAGACAATGGTTTCGTAATCGTTGAACGACCTGACCTCAGGCTTTGGCCCGTGCATCGCATCAAAGATCTCTGGAAACAATTCTGCTTGACTGGGGGCATCCAGTGGTAATTCCTGCTTGTTCTCGATGATTAACTTCGCGAAATCGGCAATTTCCCGCGTGTTCCGGTAAATCCACGATACCCGGTGTACCCGTCCCCGAGCATGAATGCCGACTTCCTTCCACAAAGCGCGCCGCTGATAGATATTCTGATTGTCATCAAGGGCGATGGCAAGGTGGTCCGTCTTGGGATTCAAGAGTGCCATCACGATCTTGAGCATCTCATCGGAGAAATCCTGCCCCTCGTCAATGAGAATCGCGTCATACTGGAGATTGCAGGAAGGCAGTTTCTCCTGAGTGTCCTGAATGACAAGGTCATAATACTCTGAATCCGCCTTTTCGTAGGGAATGTCTTCCCCCGTAATCTTTGCGCAAAGCTGAAAGAAATGGCAGACCTCAACGCCGTTCTCTCCGGGAGGGACGTGCTTGTCGGCAAGGAGACGGCGGATGTAATTGACGAGAGTGATGTTGTAACAGACGAAGAGAATATTATGGATGGCCGGGTTATACTGTTTCAGAATGGCGGCACGATGGACCAGAATTAGCGTCTTGCCACTTCCCGATGGGCCCGTGATAATCCGGTGGCCACCATCGTACTGTCTGGCAATGCTTTCCTGATGGTGATCGAGTAGTTTCAGGCGGCGGGCCGCATCAAACCGTTTTTTCTGATTATCCCGGTCCGGCAGATCAATCCGCACGACTGGAAAGATCAGCTGCCGGAGGTGGTTTAGTTCCCTTCCGGTAATTGAGAACCGTGGTTTGAGCGTCAGCATTTGCTCCAGGGCGTCCCGGAAGCACTGGCCAGTCAGATCCGAACAGATAGGCGATTGGGGATGGAAATCGTCCCAGAAGAAGATTCGCTCTGAAGGAATGACTTGGTGGAGCCCCTTCTGTTCGTATTCATGTTTGTTGATGTTTGGGAAGACAATACCGCTGTTGACGGTTACCTTAACCTGGCCATAGGTATGGGAATCCTTAGACACCAGATGGCCGTCCTTTTTGATCTTGTCCATGACCCGCCCGAAATAGTCCCGAATTTGCTGGACGGGGTTCTTGCGCCGTTCTTCTTTCCCCTCGATATACAGAGTGAAGAATTGGGGATCGGCATCAAT
>JAPLJZ010000099.1 GCA_026388335.1 Deltaproteobacteria bacterium | reverse complement strand
TTCGAGTTCCCTGGCTTGCTGCTCATCTACCGTAGCCTGTGCTTTCTCCACCAGGGTCAATATATCACCCATCCCCAGAATCCGTGTGGCCATTCGTTCCGGGTGAAAGATTTCCAGGGCATCGACCTTCTCGCCAATTCCCACGAATTTGATGGGCTTGCCCATAACGGCCTTCAGGGACAAGGCGGCCCCACCTCGGGCATCACCGTCCATCTTCGTCATAATGACCCCATCGATACCCAGGCGCTCGTTGAAGGTCGTGGCCACGTTGACCGCTTCTTGACCGGTCATGGCGTCAGCCACAAATAGGATCTCCGCCGGATGGACAACCTCCTTGATCTTTCGCAGTTCCTCCATCATTTCGACATCTATATGAAGACGTCCTGCCGTATCTATGATGAGTACCTCATAACCTCTGCTTTTTGCCTCTTCGACGGCATTGAGGCAAATGGTTACGGGATCCTCTTTCGCATCTGCCTGGAAGACGTCCATGCCTGTCTCATTTGCCAAGACCTTCAACTGCTCCATAGCTGCGGGGCGGTACACGTCTACGGAAACCAGCAATGTCCTTTTCCCCTGCTTGGAAATGTATTTCGCCAGCTTGACTGCCGTGGTCGTCTTGCCGCTTCCCTGGAGACCGACAAGCATGACCGGGGCCGGGAAACGGTTACCGAATCTGATCTGGCTGCTTGTCCCTCCCATGAGCTCCACCAGGCGGTCATGAACAATTTTGACCACCTGCTGACCCGGACTTAAGCTATCGGTCACGTCCTGGCCTACAGCCCGCCCCCTGACATCTTCGATAAAATCTTTAACCACCTTAAAATTTACATCCGCCTCAAGGAGGGCCATGCGGATTTCTTTCATGGCGCCCTGGATATTTTCCTCATCCAGCCGCCCCTTCCCCTTGAGTTTCTTGAATATACTGTCCAGTTTATCTGTTAGATTCTCAAACATCATCCACCCTGTTCATTCTTCGCCCACAGGTTAAGATTTATCCCCCTGGCGAACTATACAATTCAATCCTTTAACATTCTTTTTAATGTTATCGGCTGCTTTTTCGGCTTCTTTTCTGGTCTGATAATTGTTCACCATTACCCGGTACCATTTACCCTTGCCGGAAATATCCATTTCTGAGACTTCCGCTTTATAGCCCATGCCTTGCAATTTTTTTTGCAGTTGATTGGCCTTGACCCGCTCGTCATAGGATATCACCTGTATAGAAAAATTTGCCGCTGCGGCCGGACCGGCAACAGGAGGCGTCGGCTCGGTCCCACCCGCTTTCGCCTTCGGGGGGGTAGCGGCAGGAGCTGCAACGGCGAGCTTTGGAGGAGCAACCTTGGAAGTTGGCGCCGTCGGCGCCGACTGTGTACCTGGTGCTGTCGGCATTGACTTCGTACCTGGCGCTGCCGGTGGCGACGGTGGTGTAGTCACTGCCGGTGGCGCCGGCGCTACTATCACGGCGGGGATAGAGGTTTCTTCCCTGTTGTCCTGACCGATGAGTTCCTTGGCCGTGGTCCCCTTTTTGGTAAGGGTATCGTAGAAGGTCAGGTCCAAGGCCGCCTTGTCCTGTGCCTTGCTGTCCCCATCGCTTTTCCCCTTGGGGAACACGAGCCCGATTCCTTCCGTGATCAACCTTGGAATTCCCCGGACAATCTTATCCGGATAAGTGTCGATGTCTTTGCCTACGTTGACGCCCAGGACAAAGGCGCCAAATACCAGGACTCCCATCCCGGTAATCAACAAGATCAGCCCGAGCTTCCCCAGCTTGAATTCAAAGGAGCGGATATTCTTTATGGCCATAAGACTACATTTTATCCGGTGCGGAAACCCCTAATAATTTTAAATTATTCTTCAGGACAATAAGCAGGATATTCATGAGGAAGATTCGTGCCCTCGTCAGGGAATCATCTTCAGATATCACTTTACATTTGTTGTAGTAACTATGGAACAGAGACGCCAGGTCATTAAGGAAAAATGTAAGGCGGTGGGGCTCCAGGGCAGTGGCCGCCCCGGCAACCATTTCCGGAAAGCGGGTCAGGGCTTTCATGAGCGTTAATTCCTCGGGCAAGGTGAGCAGACTCAGATTCACTTCTCCATAACGGGGAACCACAAAACCGCGATCGGCGGCAAGCCTCAGAATACTGGCGATCCGGGCGTGGGCATACTGGACGTAATATACCGGGTTTTCGTTTGTTTGCTGCTTTGCTAACTCAAGATCAAAATCCAGCGGGCTGTCGGTGCGCCTCATGAGGAAATTATACCTTGCTGCATCCTTTCCAACCTCGTCAACGACTTCCCGAAGGGTGACAAATTCACCGGAGCGGGTGGACATGCCCACCGGCTTACCCCCGCGTAGCAGGCTGACTAACTGGACCAGGACAACTTTCAGGGCATCCGCCCTGTAACCAAGGGCCTGGATCCCGGCGGACATGCGCGGGAGATAGCCATGATGATCGGCGCCCCAGATGTCAATCACCCAGGAGAAGCCCCGCTCATACTTGTTTTTATGATAAGCGATATCGGCAGCAAAATAGGTGGGCTCGCCATTTTGCCTTACGACCACCCGGTCCTTTTCATCCCCAAATGCCGTCGTCCGGAACCACAAGGTTCCCTCTTCCCGATAAATGTGTCCCTCCTGTTCGAGTTCCCGAAGGAGTACAGCCACACCGTCATCCTTGTAGAGTTCTCTCTTGTAGAGTTCTCTCTCGCTGAAGTAGAGGTCAAAAACAACCCCGAATTTTGACAGGTCTTCCTTGATGCCGGCGAGAATAATCGCGGCGGCATAGTCCGTGAGATATGGAATTACCCCTTCTTCCGACCTCTCCAGATAAACGTTTCCCTCCCTGGCAATTATTTCTCTTGCGATATCAGATATATAATCACCCTGGTAGCAAGTCTCCGGAAAGACAATCTCCCGGCCCAGGAGCTCATAGTATCTGTAAAGGACGGATCGTCCGAGATTGAACATCTGGTTGCCGGCGTCGTTGATGTAATACTCTCTGCTAACCTGATATCCTGTCGCCTGGAGGATATTGGCCAGCACATCCCCCACCACGGCGCCCCGGGCATGACCAATATG
>JAPLJZ010000174.1 GCA_026388335.1 Deltaproteobacteria bacterium | reverse complement strand
GGTTTATTTGAGATATTCTACGGTTACCACATGGGAGTCACAGCAGAGAAGATAGCGGACCTTTATAAGATATCCCGGCTGGAACAGGACGAATTCGCCCTGCTGAGCCATCAGCGGGCGCGCGCTGCCACTACATCCGGCAGGGTAGCCGATGAAATCGTCCCTGTCGTGATTCCGCAAAAGAAAAAGGACCCCATCGTATTTAAAGATGATGAGCGCCCCATGGATACGAACCTGGAAAAAATGGCCAAAATGGCACCTGCTTTTAAAAAGGATGGCAGCGTTACCGCGGGGAATGCATCCGGGATCAACGACGGCGCAGCCGCGGTGGTGGTCATGGCTGCGGAGAAGGCCAAAGAACTGGGGCTGAAACCACTTGCAAAAATCAGGGGCTATGAAACAGGCGGCGTGGACCCCGACTACATGGGTCTGGGACCGATTCCTGCCGTAAATAAGCTCCTGAAAGGGCAGAACCTAACCATGAAGGACATGGATCTGGTGGAACTCAACGAGGCCTTCGCCGTCCAGGCCCTGGCGTGCGTGAAAGAACTGGAGATCCCCATGGACAAGCTGAATTTAAACGGCGGCGGGGTCTCCATCGGTCATCCCATCGGGTGCACCGGGGCGCGGATTACCTACGGGCTGGCGATGGAGATGAAAAAACGGAAACTTCGCTTCGGAGTGGCATCGTTATGCATCGGTGGCGGGCAGGGCATTGCCATCTTGCTGGAAAACGTCGCTTAATGAGCGCAACGAAAAGATAATCAAGGGCCGAGACGGGGGGATCCCTGTCCGGCCCTTTTCTTGTCTCCTTATCGTCTTTTTCGTCTATATTATGTGCACAAACTTGAATATATGAAAGTGGAACATGGAACTCTACATCGAACAATTTAAAGCCTTAGGAGACAAGACCCGCCTTGCCATTATCTGGCTCCTGAATTCCGTCCCGGGGGATCTTTGCGTCTGTGAAATCACCGACGCCATCGGGGAAAGCCACTGCAACATTTCCCGGCATCTGAAGATCCTCAAAGGAGCCAAGCTGGTCAAGGAAAAGAAAGAGGGCCGGTGGGTTTACTTTGATCTAGCGAAGCCGCAGGACCAGGTTCAGGGCTATATAATGCAGGCCCTGGCAACAATCCCCGCAGATGCCTTTCTTGAAATGGCCGCACGCTTGCAGTTACGGTTATCATTGCGGGATGGCAACCGGTGTGTGGATGGGGTAAAAAGCAACAACTGGCGGCGGGTCGTTAATAAGGTCAACGGCAAGAATGATATCAACGAAAAATAAATCTTCGGAAAGGGATAAAGATAAATGAGTAAACAGGAATTAACAATTTACGAAGGGGCCATGTGTTGCGCCACCGGAGTATGCGGACCCGAGCCGGACCGCGAACTGATCGAATTCAATGAGACGCTGAAACGTCTGACGGGTGAATACAACGGCAACCTGAAAATCATGCGCGCCAGCCTGGTTTTCAACAGCCTACTCTTCTTTGCCAACCCGGAGGTTGTCCGGCTGGTGAAAGAGAGCGGTCCGGCTGTTCTGCCCATTACCACCATGAATGGAACTATTGTCGCCAGGCAAAAATACATGACCTATGACCAGATCAAGGACGTGCTGGAGCAGGAGACCTTAAATGCTTAAACATCAAATCATCCCCAACGGGAAAGAGGTAAGATTCATATTTTTCAGCGGCAAGGGCGGCGTCGGCAAAAGCACGATGAGCTGCGCCACGGCGGTATGGCTGGCGAAGGCAGGATATAAGACCCTGCTTGTGACGACCGATCCGGCTCCTAATCTGTCGGATATCTTCGGTCAGGCGATCGGCCATCAAGTCACTCCGATCCTGAATATAGAGAATCTCCATGCCATCGAGATCGATCCCGACATTGCGTCGGAGGAATACCGGGAAAGAATAGTCGGCCCCTTGCGGGACCTGCTGGATGAAAAGAATCTTGAGATAATCAAGGAGCAACTCAACAGCCCCTGCGTGGAGGAAGTGGCCGCTTTTGACAAATTTATCGAATTCATGGACGACCCCAGCTATGACGTCGTGGTCTTCGACACAGCGCCCACGGGGCACACCATCCGTCTTCTGGAACTTCCTAGTGGCTGGACGGATACATTGAACCAAAGCGCCGCTACCTGCATCGGCCCGGGGGCGTCCCTCCAGACTGCCAAGGTGAAGTACGAGAAGGCGATTGATTATCTTCAGGATCGGAACCGCACGTCCTTCGTCTTTGTCCTGAAGCCCGAGAACTCCTCCATTCTGGAAACGAAAAGAAGCGCGGAAGAGTTATCCAAGCTGGGAATCGCTACCAGTTTCCTCATCGTAAACGGTCTCCTTCCCGAGGAAGCCTGCACGGACGATTTCTTCCGCAAGAAAAAGGCGGGAGAGGAGCGGATTATTGCCCGGATCGAGACCGAGTTTCCCGACCTGGAGAAGGTCTATTATCCCCTACAGGACAGCGAAGTGACGGGAACGGAATTGCTGAACGCCGTGGCCCGCTTCGTTTATGAAGATAAAAAGGACGAAACGGGGATCAAATCTTCACCAAGCCGGTCCGCTGTTTTCTTCAACCAGAAGTCGTATCGGAAACTAAACTGCCATGATATGCTGAAACCAACCAATGGCCAGCGGTTCATCTTCTTTACGGGAAAAGGCGGCGTGGGTAAAAGCACCATTGCCAGCACGACCTCCTTGTACATGGCCGATCAGGGCTACAAAACGCTTATCGTGACCACGGACCCGGCGTCCCATCTCCACGACATCTTCGGCCAGGCGATCAACCATGAGCCCACGAAGATCAACGGTGTGGACAACCTTTATGCGGCGCGGATCGATCAGCGGCAGGCTCTGGAGGAGTATAAGGAGCGGATACTTGAATCGGTCAAGGATCAGAGCGAAGAAACGAAACGATCCGTGGAGGAGGATCTGAACTCCCCCTGTGCTGAGGAAATGGCCGCCTTCGAGAAATTCATGAGCTATTTCGATACCAACGGATACGACATCACCGTTTTCGATACGGCCCCTACGGGTCATACCCTGCGCTTGCTGGAACTGCCGACGGACTGGAAGGGCTTTATCGATCTGGGGACTCTAACGAAGCAGACCTCCGAGGCAACACAAAACAAGTACGCCGACGTCATTGAAAAAATGCGCAACCGTGACAAGAGCTCCTTTGTGTTTGTCATGTATCCCGAGTACACACCCATGATCGAGGCCTGGCGTGCCTCTGAAGACCTGAAGAAACAGGTGGGCATCGAAACGGCGATGGTGGCCGTCAATTATATTTTGCCCAAGGATGCAGGGAATAACGCCTTTTTCGGCAAGCGGAGAAAGCAGCAGGAAAAATATCTTGGCGAAATCGAGGAGCGATTCAACAAACCGATGATCTTTGCCCACCTTCTCGATCACGAGCCAAAAGGACTGGCAGCGCTGAGACTGATGGGACAGGACATGTGCGGACTAAATTGACGTCTTGATCCAAGAGCATCGTATAGAGAGGTTGACGAAATGATCAAAATACCCGTTTTGGCCGTATTGACAGGCGGCCAGGGAACGATTCTGGAACTTGAGATCGATGCTATCAAGGAGGGCAAGGGTCAGCTTTTTTTCGAATCCCGGCTTTTTTTGGATGAGGTGGCCCGCACGGCGCTGAAAACAGCATTTTCTCTGCTTGATGTGGGGAAAACAGACATTCTGGTGCGCCTCGTCGGGGAAAAGGATTTCTGCCTTTGCAGTGGCAGTTTTGCCCTCCCCGTCTATCTGGGAATGTATGCCAGTATCCGCGGTCTGGAACTGAAACCAGGGGCCTATTCCACCGGTTGTATCAACGACAAAGGCGAAATCACCCCGGTCGGCGATTTGGCGGAAAAAATCAGGGCTGTTCTGGGCAAGGCCGAACGGCTTCTTGTTCCAGAAAACCAGGCACTCCCAGTAAAGGGCATCGATATAGTCGAGGTAGCCAATCTCCAGGACGCCGTTGAGTACGCATTGATTGATCCGACGGAAATATCATCAGCAACGACTGAGAATTAAAGGAGTATGGTTATGGAGCCAAAGATAATAATATACGGAACAGACACCTGACCCTTCTGTAACCAGGCTCGGGAGGCCTACGGGGACAGGGCGATCTATATTAATGTCGATAAAGATCATGCCAAGCTGGCAGAAATGCTGGCCCTGTCATGGGGCAAGCGGCAGGTTCCCGTGATCGTGGAAGGAGACAGGGTGACCGTCGGTTTCCACGGCGAAGCAACCCTGCGGGGCGCTGTTCCCCTTTTTGGCGGCACTTGACCGGTGAATCAGGCTCCTCGTTGAGGAGCCCAAAGAAAGATGCAAGCATTTTAATATCATTCATTGTTATGCCCCATCAGGGGTGTGAGATTAGGAGGAAACAATGTTAGAAGTCACTGAAAAAGCGAGCGAAATGATTAAGGACGCCCTGAAAAGTCATAAAATCCCGCCCGCCATACGGATTGTCCTACAGAAAGGCTGAGGCGGCCCCTCGCTGGGCATGACTCTGGACGAGTCACAGGAAAGCGATGTGGTTTTCACGGATAGAGGGATTCAGTATCTCATCGAAAAAAATCTATTTGAAGAAGTAAAACCCGTCAAGGTTGACTTCACAAGGTCTTTCAGAGGCTCAGGCTTTCAGCTCACATCGAACCTCTCCAAAAGGCCGGCATTTGGAGACGGATGCAGCAGTTGCTGAAATGTGAACGATGAAGGTCATTTTACGCTGGTTGTCCACGCTCTGGGCGGCCTGTCCCTATACCATGCTGGGGGAAAAGGTCCTTCAGTCGGTTCGCGGAGATACAAAACCTGTAAGGCCGGTAAACGAACGGGCGCGTCATCTGGAAGGACAGGTCCGCATCGGATGGGCGATTGTGCTGGTGGGCTTTTTCTGCCCGTTTTTCTGGATCGCTCTTTTTTCGGGCGCCACAGGTCAGATGCTGTATTTCAATGCGATCCATTCCGGTCTGGTCATATTATTCGGTCTGGGCTATCTCGCAAGAAGCCGGATTGCTTTAGCAAGGGAACAGCGGCAGAGGAAGGATTAACTCAGGGAAACGCCGAAGCAGCTTTCCGCTCGGAGTTTATACAGTGAAATTCATACAGTTATTGATTGATCGCTGATCCACGGCAAAGTAATCCTTTCCAATCGTAGCGTAACTATTGTCTATATCTTTTCCCCTTGACATGATTTGAGAAAAGATATATTGCCGCACGTAAATATATCGAGAACCAACCTCTTGATATAAGGGCAAAAATTATATAGAAATATTTGACTGGTCTATGCCTATTGCCACTGAGAAATGCAGACCCTTGGAACAGCCGAAGGATCTCCCGTGGCGGAAGGAAGCATCACCCAACTCAGGATCATAGATGCAATCCATACATAACATCTGCTGAAAGGAGAATTTTATCATGGAAATCAAAATTTTAGGTCCAGGATGCGCGAAATGCCATCAAGTGGAAAAGATCGTCAAAGAAGCCGTTGCCGAAGCCGGCGTTGACGCGAGGATCGAGCATGTGACGGATTTCAGGAAGATCGCCGAGTTCGGTGTTCTCGGCACACCCTCGGTTGTGGTAGACGGCCAAGTCAAATCCGTCGGGAAAATCCCGAAGAAGGAAGACGTCAAAACCTGGATCGGGAAAGCATAGGTCGTCCCCGACTGTACCTGTAAAAATAAGTGAAACAAAAGTGAATATTTGGGAGATTTATCATGATTAAGGCTTTTGCCGATTGGCTCACATATACAGTGTTCAAGATGACAGCGGACACACACTTGGCCGATGCCGTCAATTTCTTCGTCTATGACACCATCAAAATCATCTTGATGCTGACAGTGATCATCTATATCGTTTCCATTATCCGCAGCTTTTTCCCCCCGGAAAAAGTCAAGAACGTCCTGGCCCACAAGTCGGAATTTGTCGGGAATATTCTGGCCTCGCTGCTGGGCATCGTTACACCCTTCTGTTCCTGCTCTGCCGTACCGGTTTTTATTGGTTTTCTGGAGGCCGGGGTTCCCCTCGGTGTCACGCTATCCTTTCTGATCGCGTCACCGATGATCAACGAAGTGGCCCTGGTGCTGCTCTGGGGGCTCTTTGGCGCTAAGATTTCCCTGATCTATATCGGGACCGGGATGGCCGTGGCGATTATAGCCGGCATCACTCTCGGCCGTATCCCTGCCGTGGAAAAGATGGTCGAAGACTACGTTTGGGAGATACGGATGGGAGAAGTCAAAATGCCGGAACTGACTTGGAAAGACCGTTTCCAAGAGGCCTCGTTCCATACTCAGGACATCTTGAAACGGGTCACGCTTTACGTGATTCTTGGCATTGGCGTCGGGGCAATCATTCACGGTTACGCGCCGATCGATTTCGTGGCCAAATATGCCGGGCGTGAAAATCCCCTTGCGGTGCCTTTAGCTGTTCTGATCGCCATCCCTCTCTACTCGAACGCTGCCGGGACAATCCCCATTGTCCAGGCGCTGATGGGTAAAGGCATGCCTTTGGGAACAGTCCTGGCCTTCATGATGGCCGTCACCGCCATCTCTTTCCCGGAAATGGTTATTTTAAGAAAGGTGCTGAAAGTGAAGCTGCTCGTCATCTTTACCGCCATTATGACGGTGGCCATCATCATGGTGGGCTATCTTTTCAACGCGATCCTCTGAGTCAACAAGTATATCAAAACAGTAAACCGTCAAGGCATTAATTTGAAAGGAAAAAGAAACAAATGCGGAAGTATTTGGAAAAAGTGCAGGATTTTCGTTTTTTACCGGTTTTTGTCATCGTCAGCATGGCCGTGGGCATGGCCGTCGGCAAGTGGTACGGCATCTCTAATTTTGCCCTGACACCGCCCATTGACGCCATCAAGGCCATTTTCCAGGGCACCTATCAGTTCACCCTGGCCAACAGCCTCGCCCTCGGCGTAGTGATCGGCCTGTTCTTAATGATCTATCCCGCCATGACGAATGTGAAGATCGAAGATCTCGGCAAGGCCGCCGCCTCGCCGAAGCAGCTGATCATTGTCATGGTCTTCAACTATCTTGTCGCCCCGTTCTTCATGCTCCTTTTGGCGAAGATCTTTCTGTCCGCTTACCCGGATCTGTATGTGGGCCTTGTCCTTTACGGCCTCGCGCCGTGTATCGCTATGGTCATTGTCTTCACCTTTCTATCCCTGGGCAACAACGCCTTGGCCATCGTGCTCGTGGCCATCAACTCGATCTGCCAGATGCTCCTGATCCCGGTTTACGCAAAAATGCTCCTGGGAGACGTCTCCTTTGACGTCCTCGTGGTCGGGGAGAGTGTTCTTCTCTATCTCGGCATCCCGCTGGTGGCCGGTTTTCTCACCCGGCGGATCGCCGTGAGCAAGCTGGGCGAAGAAGGCTTTAAGAATTTCAAGACTTACCTGGACTCTCTTTCCATCATCGGGCTCCTTTTTACCTTGATCGTCATGTTCGCCCTGAAGGGAGACCTGATCCTGGAAAACCCCATGCTGATCGTCCATATGGCTATTCCCATGACGCTCTTTTTCTGGGTCATGTTCGCCGTGGTCTATCTGGTAAGCTGGAAACTGGGACTGAACTATAAGGATTCCGTCGCCGTGGCCTTCAATTCCACGGGACGGGATTTTGAGATCGCCATCGCCATCGCCATTACGGCCTTCAGTCCCGCGGTGGCCCTGGCGACGGTCATCGGCCCCCTGATCGAGGTGCCCGTCATGCTGGTTCTCGTCTGGGGGGCCAGACGGACAAGACTTGTTCTGTTCAAGGAATCCCCGGCAACCGAAAAGGCCGGGGTCATGTTTCCGGCGAAGGAACCTACTCGCAATAGCAAAAGGAGGAAATCATGATGTTCGCAAAGATTCTCTTTCCCATCGATTTTTCCCGCCATACAGAAAGGATTGTCCACCGGCTTCCCGACTTGAAACGGGTGGGAATGGAAGCAGCGGTATTGCTGCATGTGATTAATCCCATCAAGGCTGTCCGCTGGATGGATGTGGATGAAACAAAGATCAATAGATTGAAAGCGGATGCCGAACAACAACTGCGGGACATTTCGGAACGTCTAACCGCCCAGCACGGGATAGCTGCGGAATACCGGGTCGAGATCGGCGTTACCGACCAGGAGATCATCAAAGCAGCCGAAGAACAGGCCGCATCACTCATTGTCATGGGGGCGCACGGGCGCAGCTACATCCGGGGGGCGCTGCTGGGAAGCGTGACTCAGAATGTCCTGCGTCGGACAAAGACACCCCTGCTGATTGCCCGCTTTCATAACCCCGAGGACAAAGTTGAAGAAAATCCTCATTTTTTCCCCCGGGACATCTGCGCAAAGATCCTGTATCCAACGGATTTTTCCAAAAACGCCCTTCGGGCCTTTCAACTCTTGAAAACCTGTAAACAGGAGGGTCAAAAGGAAGTGATCCTTCTTCATGTCCAGGATACCAGGAGATTGCTTCCTTATCTGAAAGATAAAATGGTTGAATTCGACCGCATCGACCGGGAAAGACTGGCAGAGCTGAAAAGACAACTGATATTTGCAGGCTATTCCGTTCGTTCCGAGGTGAAGACAGGCATCTCTTTTATGGAAATCAATAAAACCGCCGAAGCGGAGGATGTCACGCTCATCGTTATGGCTTCTCACGGGAAAAGTAACATCAGAGAGGCGCTGCTGGGAAGTGTTACGGAAGAGGTCGCCCAGCATCATGTCCGGCCGGTTTTGATCGTTCCCCGCGATCAGGATGAGCATAAAACACCTTGACAGTCAGAGCGGAGCAAAAGAGTATTCATGCTATGTTGTAAATTAAGGTTTACAATCATGCCCATAAAGTGTAAATGAGGATTTACATATTAGGGGGTGACTATGGAAACATTTTTTACAGAACAGGGCCGGCTCATAAAAGCAGTCGGCAACAAAAAACGCTATCTCTACGAAGCCATTGATCAGGATCTGCGCTGCGTCGGAATTCTTGGCGCCCGGGGAACTGGAAAAACGACGCTGATGTTGCAGATGATCAAAGAGCGATTCAAGGGCAGTGATAAGGTTCTTTATATATCTATCGACAGTCCCTACTTTCAGGCCCATGACTTGTTCGAATTTGCCCGGACTTTTCACCAGCACGGCGGGGAAGTCCTTTTTGTCGATGAAGTCCACAAGTACCCCGATTGGTCCATTCACATCAAGTCGATCTACGATGCCATTCCCGGCCTGAAGATCGTATTTACAGGTTCCAGCATGCTCAAGATTACCCAACAGAAGGGAGATCTTAGCCGTCGGGCTGTCATTTATCATCTCCATGGGCTGTCATTCCGGGAATATTTGAATTTTACCAGGCATACGGCATTCCCGCCCTTGTCGCTCGAAGAGATTCTTGAGAACCACCAGACCGTGGCAACAGATATCTGCAAGGACCTGAAGATCCTGCGTCATTTCAAGCAGTACCTCAAGAGCGGTTATTACCCCTTTTTCCTTGAAGGAGAAACCCATTACCACTTCAAACTCAGGGAGATTATCAACCACATCCTTGAGGTGGATCTACCCTATATCAGCGGGGTCGAAATCCGACAGATTGCCAAGATCAAGAAGCTCCTCTATATGCTTGCCATAAGTTTGCCGTTTGTCCCCAACATTGTCAAGCTTGCAGAGGCAACAGAGATATCGCGTCCCAAGCTTTATGAGTATCTTGAGCATCTCCAGGATGCCAAACTGCTGAATTTACTAAGGCAGCGGGGCAGAGGCTATGCGATTCTTACCAAGCCGGACAAAATCTATCTGGAAAACGGCAACCTGATGTATGCCATCGGCGAAGGAATGGCAGCAGGGACGTTACGCGAACTCTTTTTCGTAAACCAGATCCGTAACGCCTTTTCCGGCCACCCCACGCTGATCAATGCCACTATTGAACTTTCCGAACGGGGAGACTTTTTTGTCAAATCGCTCTACTCTTTTGAAATAGGTGGGAAATCCAAATCCTATGATCAAATCAGTAAAATGAGCAACAGTTTCATTGCTGCCGATGAGATAGAAACTGGTTTTGGTAATAAAATACCCCTGTGGCTATTCGGGTTTCTTTACTAAACCGAATTGGCTCGAAATTCATGTTCATGAAACCGATCAAGATTGAATGTGTGCTGTGGTTCGGTCATTTTTGTTGACAAGGGGTATCGTAGGCTATATTCTAATTCGGCAATACTAGTGATTTTGCCTTTTTCGTCCCTCATTATGAGAGAGAAATCGTCAGCAAGGATGGAAAAATGGACTTTCACAGCATTGAAGAAACCTTGGAGAAACTAAAACAGAATAACTATATCAGCTCCCTGGAGATCGCCACCTTAGTTTTTCTTGCCGGCGCCACCGGCAAGCCCCTGCTCATCGAAGGCCCGGCGGGGGTGGGGAAAACAGAACTGGCGAAGACAGTGGCCCGCGCCCTGGGTCGGGAGCTTATCCGCCTCCAGTGCTATGAGGGCATTGACGAAGCCAAGGCCATCTATGAATGGGAATACGCCAAGCAGCTTCTCTATACCCAGATGCTTAAGGAAAAAATCCACGGCATCATTGATGCGGAGGACACCCTACCCACCGCGGTGAAGAAGATTAGCGCCCAGGAAAACGCCTTCTTTTCCGAGCATTTTATCCAACCCCGGCCACTCCTCAAGGCGATTACCTCCCCGGAACCCGTCGTTCTCCTCATTGACGAGGTGGACAAATCGGATCCGGAATTTGAGGCGTTTCTCCTGGAGTTGTTGAGCGACTATCAGATTTCCATCCCCGAGTTGGGAACCATCCGGGCCAAACATATCCCCTTCGTGGCCCTGACCTCCAACAGTTCCCGGGAGATGAGCGACACCCTGAAGCGACGCTGTCTCTACCTGTACATCGACAACCCGAGCCCGGAACGGGAAAGGGAAATCGTTGCCCTTAAGTTTCCCGGCATCGAAGCGCGCTTCTTGGAAAAGATCGTCACCGTAGTGACGGACATCCGCAGCCTCGACCTGAAAAAAAAGCCCTGCATCTCCGAGACCCTGGACTGGACACGCTCCCTGCTGGCCCTCCAGGTAACGGATATACCCCTGGATCTGATCATCAGGACGTTGAATGTGCTGTGCAAACACCGGTCCGATCTTGACACGGTTAAGGATCACCTCCTGGCAAAAGAAGGATTGAGCAACCCCCATCACGATAAAATAACAGCATAACCATGGGAATGGTCACGGCAATTATCCAATTCGCCCAAATCTGCCGGGCGGTGGGAATCCCCGTTTCCCCCGTGGAAGTCATCGACGCCGTGGGACAAATGGAATGTATCGATCTGTCTGAGGAGAAGCAGTTTAAAACCGTCCTCAAGGCCAATTTCATCAAAAACCACTATGATCAGGATACTTTTGAGGGGCTTTACGACTTCTTTTTCCATCGTTTGCCGGGGATGAGACGGAGTAAGCGAACCCCGGCGGCAAGGGAAGATCTGTTGAACCTTATAGACGACCCCGGCGAAGGATCATCGGGGAGAGAAGACTTCCAGGCCCTGATGGACCTCCTGGCCCATGATCCCGTGAGTTATCTCGACCTTCTTCTAAAGATGCAAAGCGCCGAGTTGGATATCCCCGAGGTTGACATGTCCCGGTTTTCAGCTTCCGGGGAGGGAACATTTTCCCTTGCCAGCCGCAACCGCATGCAGGCACGTCTCCGGGAATTCCTCTCCAAAAATTTCCCTTCCGGGGATGAATCACTCCGTTTTTATCTACAGGAATATCTCCTCGACACCCTTCCGGAAGGGGCTCAGAAGGGAGATGGGGACGATTCGCATCCCGATCTTCCCGCCTATTTCCAGCCTGGTGTAGCGCGACCAGGCCCAGCGAATCTTGGGGAAGTGCCCTTTCAGCATCTGACGGCAGCAGAAGCCAGAGCGGTCCACGACATCATTTCCCGATTGGCTGGGAAATATAAAGACAGGATCATCCGTCGTTATAGCCGCAGCAAAAAAGGGGCCGTCGATATTCAGCGCACCATCCGCAAATCAGCCCAGTATGAAGGTATGCCGATGAAATTGGCCTGGCGCCGCCGTCTGCCCCAAAAGCCAAAGATTGTTGCCCTCTGCGATGTTTCCTATTCCGTATGGGCCGCCGTTCCCTTCATGCTGAATATCCTCTATTCTCTCCAAGACTGCTTTCGGCAGGTGAAAAGCTTCGTCTTTATCGCCCGGGTCGCCGCGGTCAGTGATATTTTTGCCCACCATGAAACCATGGCGGCGATCGACCAGGTCATGGATTCTTATCAGCTCCAATACCCCCGCAGCGCTGTATACGGCGATGAGAAGGACAAGTACCCCGGAGATCAGGACCCAGAAATATCCGACTATGGGACCGCTTTCGCCCAATTCATGGAAAATTTCTCCGAAGTTCTGGATCACCGGACGACCTTGATCATCCTGGGCGACGGCCGGAGTAATTTCCTTGCCCCCAAGGCGGATATCCTTGGAAAGATAAGGGAGAAGTGCCGGCGGGTAGTCTGGTTAAATCCGGAACCGGAACCGCTCTGGGGAGACGGGGACAGCGAGATGTCGGCTTACCGGCCCTACCTCCAGGAATTGCGCCCCTGTGGCAATCTCAGGGAGCTTGCGGCCTTCGTGTCCGATCTTTTTTCAATATTACTTTACAGCGATGTACATAAATGATAATCAGCCCCGCAAAGCCTTGGAGATAGTCACATCACCAGCGAAGTACGGCAATGATTAAGGAGTTAAAGAATATAATGAAAAGAAAATTACAATACCTGCTGTTGACCGTTTTGTTTTTAATCGCCACATCAACAAGCGCGTCCGGTGAACCGGCAAAGACCGTTCCTGTAAAGGGGATGGTGACAATGGTGGACCTCGGGGCGACCAGATGTATCCCTTGCAAGATGATGGCGCCGATTCTGCAGAAATTGGAGAAGCGTTACGCCGGCAAGGCAGCCATCGTCTTTCTCGACGTCTGGGTAGATCCCAAACCGGCGCAGCGTTTCGGCATCCGGGCCATTCCCACTCAGGTTTTCTTCAACAAAAAAGGTGAAGAAGTCTATCGACACGAAGGCTTCATGAACGAGGAAGCGATTGTGGCCGTCCTCCAGAAGCTTGGCGTAAACTGAGGGAGACGATCGGCATGGAAACCTTTTTTCTCACAGTGAACCAGTGGCTGACGGGTGAGCCCCTCCTCGCTGCTGCGGGAAGCTTCCTATGGGGGATGATCAGTGTCCTGTTCAGTCCCTGCCATCTGGCCTCAATTCCCCTCATGGTGGCATATGTGGCCGGGCAGCGCGAGGTTTTAGCGCCTCGCCAGGCGGGACTTTACGCCGTCCTTTTTACGGGCGGTCTCTTCTTGTCCATTGCAGCGGTAGGGATTACCTGCGCCCTCCTGGGACGCATGTTAGGGGATGTGGGTCCTTACTGGCAGATCCTGGTGGGACTGGTCCTCCTGTGGGTCGCCCTCGGAATGTTCGGCGTCCAGGCCTGCTCGGTTTCCGGAGGCGGCATCCTACAGCGCCTTAATCTGAAAGGACACAGCGGGGCCTTTCTCCTCGGTTTGGCCTACGGGATTCTCTCCGGTTCCTGCACCTTCGGTTTCATCGCGCCGATCCTGGCGATCATCACCATCCAGGGGCAGGTTGTCATGGGACTGGTTCTCATCACCCTCTTTGCCGTCGGCCACTGCCTTCCCATCCTGGTGGCGGGGACCTCCACGGCCCTGGTCGGGAAATTGATCGAAAACCAGGCCTGGCAGCGTACCGGCGACTGGTTCCGGAAGGGGGCGGGGGTCATGATTATGCTCCTGGCGGTCTATTTTATCGGGAATCCTTTTTGGGGAAATTAATCATGGCATGGCATAATAGGGAAAAATGAAAAACCAATAAAACAAAGGAGGTTCTTCATGAAGATCAAATCATTGGGCTTTATCGGCGGCGGCAGGGTCACGGGCATCATCTTGGAGGGGTTGGATCGCAAGGACAAACGTCCGGAGCGCGTCTTTGTCAGCGAGACGAATCCCGAGGTTCTCTCAAAATTGGCGGGCCGTTTCCCCAAGATCAAAACGAGTTCCGGCGATGTCAAAGACCCCGCGGAGGCGGTGATGGTCTTCATCGCCCTTCATCCCCCGGCGGTGATGGCCAGACTGGAAAGCATTAAAGGGCATTTAAAAAAGGACGCCATCGTGGTGTCCCTGGCCCCCAAGCTCTCCATCGCCCAAATATCCGCCGGCCTGGGCGGCTTCAACCGGATCGTCAGGATGATCCCCAACGCCCCGTCGGTCATCAACAAGGGCTTCAACCCCATAGCCTTTTCCCCGGCCTTCTCTGGGGACGAGAAGAAAGAAATCAGAAAATTCTTTGAGGTTCTCGGTGATTGCCCGGAGGTCAGGGAAGAGAATCTGGAGGCCTACGCCATTCTTACGGCTATGGGACCCACCTATCTCTGGTTTCAAATCGAAGAACTGAAGGCCCTCGGCCTGTCCTTCGGTCTGTCAGCTAAAGAGACCGAAAAGGCCCTCTCCAAGATGGTCAAGGGGACCGTGAAGACACTCTTCCAGTCACAGCGGACCCCCGCAGAGGTCATGGACCTTGTGCCCCTCAAGCCCATCGGTGAGGACGAGGAAGCGATCCGGACCATCTATCGCACCAAGTTGAAGGGACTTTACGCCAAACTGAAGGGATAAGACGGATATAGTGCCCGGAATAACTCGTAAAAAGAATGAAATATTTGTACAGAGTTCTGCGCCGTGCCGGAGCGGAGACGACGGTCTACCCTGCTGCGCCATCCTGGAGAGCATGACGGACGGCGTTTTTACCGTGGATCTTGAGCGCCGAATCAATACGTTCTTCAACCGCGCCGCCGAAGAGATTACAGGATTCACCTTCCAGGAGGCTGTGAACCAATACTGCTTTGACATCCTCCGGTCCAGCACCTGCCAGACCAACTGTCCCCTAGAACGGACATTGAAAACAGGTGAGCCGATCTATAATCATCCCGCCGTTATCATTACCAAGGGAGGCAGGGAAATCTCCGTCAGTGCAACAACGGCTCTAATCAGGAACCGCCTTGGCGAGGTTGTTGGAGCGATGGAGATATTCCGAGACCTTTCAGTGATTGAGACCCTCCGTAAGGCCGTCGTCGGTCGGTACAGCTTGGGGGATATGATCAGCAAGAGCCCGCGGATGCAGGATATATTCGAGATCCTCCCGGACATCGCCGAGAGCGACAGCCATCTCTTGGTCCAGGGACCCAGCGGATCAGGAAAAGGTCTCTTGGCTCTGGCGGTTCACGATCTGAGCATGAGAAAAGAAAAGCCCTTCGTCAAGGTCAACTGCGGAGCCATACCCGACACCCTGCTGGAATCTGAGCTTTTTGGATACGTCCGGGGGGCCTTTACGGACGCCAAAAAAGACAAGCCGGGACGCTTCTCCCTGGCCGATGGGGGGACCATTTTCCTCGATGAAATCGGCGACACCTCGCCATCCCTCCAAGTCAAGCTCCTGCGCGTTCTGGAGGACCAGGTCTTCGTCCCCCTGGGCAGCGTTACGCCTGTGAAGGTCAATGTCCGGATTGTGGCGGCTACCCACCGGGATATCACCGCCATGATCCGGGACGGTCTGTTCCGCGAGGACCTCTACTACCGCATCAACATCATCAAGATCGATCTTCCGCCCCTGTGCGAACGGAAGGAAGACATCCCCCTCCTCACAGAAAACATCATGACCCGCCTGAACGCCCTCAAGGGCAGGCAAATATCCGGCGTTTCCGAAGGTGTGATGGCTCGCCTCATGAATTACCTCTTCCCTGGCAATATCCGGGAACTGGAAAACATTCTGGAACACGCCTGCGTCCTGTGCCGCGGCGTCCAGATTGAAGAAAAGCACTTGCCCCATGATTTTCTTGAAAAGACGAATCGTGATGATCGCATTCCGGTAGAACCGGCACCCCTGGCGTCTTCGGAGGGGAAGCTCATCCGGGAGACCCTGAAGGAGCTGGGCGGCAACCGTGTGAACACGGCCCGTCAGCTCGGCGTCAGCCGCACCACCCTTTGGAGGAAGATCAAGAAACACGATCTCCATCGGGATCATTAACGTTCCTTGTCCCCCCGACGTTTCAACATTGAAACACCGATCTGAAACAGTTTCACGATTTCACTCCCTTTTCGGGGATGCCTCGTCCGTATTTTTACTGTAACATTTTAATATCAGAGCATATACTATAAAGATCGTCGATCGGTGCCGCTGGCGCGGATTGTGCAGATCTTATTCGACGAGTAATCCGTCTTCCGTTGTCTTGACCGGTGAGACAAGGGCGGCAGGAGGTTTTTCAAATGAAGATGGTCATTCCCCTGTTTAAGGACAGAATATCGCCGCATTTTTCCACGGCCCCGGAAGCGCTCCTCATCCAGACCGAGGACGCCGGGATCATTTCAACCTTGAAGATCGACCTGGCTTTCCTCTCCCTGCCGGAGCGGAAAGCCAGGATACTTGCCTTGGGAGTCGATGTCATTTTCTGCGGCGGCATCGACAGGCTGACTCGATGCTGGTTCGAAAAACGGGGCATCCGCGTGGAGGACAACCGCATGGGGAATGCCATGGAAATGTTCAACGGGCATCTGAACGAATAAACACTTCGATCTGAAAGGAGACAAAACAATGATATTCATCGCCTATCTCATTACGGGACTTTTGGCGGGAGTCGTCGGCGGCTTGCTCGGTACGGGCGGTTGCGCCCTCATCATGCCGGTGATCCGTTTCGGCTTTGATTTCGATCCGGCCTTTGCCGTGGGCACGACGCTTACGGCCGTGGTCTTTACCGCCGGTTCGGGGGCGTATCAACATTTGAAGATGAAAAATGTGGACAAATCGACGGCCCTTCAGGTCGGCTTCAGCGGCGTCCTGGGGGTTATTATCGGCTCCGTCGTTTTCGGTTACATCAAGGACTATGGTGACATCATCGATCTTATCATCGGGATTGCCTTTATCATCGTCTCCGTGCGCATGCTCTACGAGGGGCTGCTGGGAAAGAAGCCACCCCCGCCGGTGGGAACGGAAATGCCGGGGACGGTCGTTTCCAAATCCCTGCTCGGATCAGGCATCGGCTTTCTCACCGGGATTATCGGACTCGGTGGTGGTTACGCCCTAGTACCGTCCTTCCTCTATTTCCTGCGGGCGCCGATGAAATTGGCAATCGGTACGTCTATGGCTTCCTTCGTCTGGATGGCCCTCGTGGGGGCGATATTCAAGATTTATCAGGGCGTGGTGAATATCCCCGTCGCTGTCACCCTGGGGGTAGGCGCGCTGATCGGGGCTATTTACGGGGCTAAGTTGGTGGCCAAGTTCAAGCCGAACGTCCTGAAGGCCCTCTTCGGCTTTCTCTTCCTGTATGTTTCCCTGAAATATATCCTGCTGTATTTCGGAATCCATATATGAGAAGATGAAATTAACCTTTACAGCGAATATTTTTGGAGTGTGCGAATGAATCAACAGGCAACCAAAGAAAGAACATCCAAAGACAGCCCTCTGACCGTGAACGACGTGCAGGAATGCGGCCAGAAGATCGTTTCGATCCTCGAACTCGCCACCTTTCCTGTGGGCGTCAATTTCACTACAGACACAGTCCTGCCGACAGAGGCGCTACGTCTGGATAATCATCGCTACTGTCAGGCCCTCATGCTGGCCCGACAGGGTCAGCATGTCGTCCTTGACAAAGAGGGCATGGCCTGCCCGGCGGCAACGGCGGCCTTCGGGTTTCACCACCTGCCGGAGGGCCTGCGCTCGGGAAAGGGACTCGTCGGCTTCGGCATTGTCTCCGATCCCGCCGTGGGCCGGCGAATGTTTGCCGATATGCCCCATTTGATGGCCGCCCGCATCCACCATCTCGAACTCTATCCCTTGAAACAAGCAAACTGTATCCCCCAGGTGGTCGTTGTCGAGGGTGAAGTGGAGCAACTTATGTGGCTGGTTCTGGGTTATCTTCATGCCACGGGCGGGCAGCGGGTAACGGCTTCTACCGCCGTTTTGCAGGCCACCTGCGTGGACGCGACGATCATTCCTTTTCTGGAGGAACGACTGAACTTCGGGTTCGGCTGCTATGGTTGCCGGGATGCGACGGATCTGGACGCCGGGGAATCCATCATCGGTTTTCCCGCCTCCTTCCTCGCCCCCATCGTGAGCCATCTGGAATACTTGAACGCCAAAGCCATTCCCGCCGCGCGGGGGAAGAAGGCGTGGCGGGCGCTGGAGAAAAAGCAGGGGCAAGAATAACAATATGGAGACCATGATTGCCGCGATGGCCAGGATACCCTGATCAACCGGATGATCTAATAATAAATTATTACTTATAGGAGGTTATTCAATGGAAGACCAAAAACCGAGCGTCGAGCAGATTCTGAAACACATGGCGGAGAACCTGGGGGAGGAGCCCAAACCTATGGTCCTGATGTCGAAACTCATTCCGGAAATGGTACCCAGGCAGGCGCAGGACCGAAAATTTGTCATGGAATTACCCCATATCCCGCCGAAGTACAAACAGTTGATCATGATCGCTGTGGCGGCGGCGGTAAGCAGCCATAAGTGCACCGAGACATTCATCAAGTTGGCCAGCCGGGCGGGGATCAGCAAAGAGGAAATCACAGAGGCGATCATTACGGCCCGCTTCGCCCTGGGCTCCACGGTCTTTGCCGCGGCGACAGAAGGCATGGAATATCTGGTTGCGGAAGAAGGATAAAAAGCGGAAGATTATTTTATTTTACGGGCTCCGAAAAACCGACTAAAGAGAACAAGATGAAAGCGGCCAAATAGCCTAATTTAAGTTAAGAAGGAGGATAAGATTATGGATCCGAAGCAGATTTCCAGACAGATGTTCGATTTCAACAAGACGGCTTTTGAAAGGTCCTTCTCGGCTATGGTAGTCATGCAGGATCAGGCGGAAAAGATGTTCGTCATGTGGCTGGAGCAGAACAAGTGGTTTCCCGAGGAAGGTAGAAAGGCCATCGGTGAATGGGTGAATACCTATAAGAAGGGCCGTGAGGACTTTAAAACCAAGGTTGAAGATGGTTACGAGAAGATAGCAGAGTACCTGGCGCCGAAGGATAAATAATATATTTTAAGGGATTCGCATAAATCCGCCCTCCCCTTCCCCTTTGACGAAGGAGAAAGAAAGTTACTTTTTGCCAGTTTGTCTAAAACATTGAAAGGATAGATTTGGAATGAGATTTGCTAAAACGGACATGAAATTTAAAGGATGTTTCTCATCGGCCCTGCTTGCCGCAATAAGCATTGTATTTTTTTTAACGAGTGGTTATGCTCGGGGGGACGAGATGCCGTTTCCGACTTACGGCGCCGGAGCGGTTCAGGTTCGGATCTATACCGACTATTTCTGCCCCCCTTGCCGTGGAATGGAACCGGCGCTGGAGCCAATGCTCCGGGATCTGATCAAAAGAGGCATGATCCAGTTGACCCTGGTGGACACCCCCTTCAGCAAATACACCCCCCTCTACGCCCGCTACTTTCTCTACGCCTTGAATGCAAAAAATGACTTCGAGCATGCCCTTTTGTTTCGTAATACCCTCTTTGATGCGGCAACCAACCGACACTTTACGACGAAAGAGCGCCTTGAAGAGATCTTTAAAGGCAAGGGGATCCCCTGGCAGGCCTTTGAACCCAAGCCCGCCTTCGACCGCTACAACTCCCTGATCAAGGAGGACAATGTCGATGCGACGCCGACATGCGTGATCATCCGGGCCGGGAAGAAGGAGAAATTTGTCGGTGGACCGGACATCATCAACGCTCTCAAGGCAATGCATCCATAGGATATTTTGCTGTGTGCGGTAAAAAAACAGCGGGAGAAAATGGATATGACATGGGATAAAATGCAGAAATTAACTAACATAATCGTTCCAGTAATCGGCATTGGGTTGATGATCTCCTACGAGGTTTGCGACACCACCTGTTCCACCCTGCGCGGGACTTTCCTGGACGTGGATCTGAAGATCGTCGGCATCCTCTTTATGGTTGCTCTCTTGGCTATGATCCCGTTGCGCAAGTCGCGATTCTACGCCTCCAGCGAACACCTGCAAACGATGATGTTGGCGGGGGCCGTGGGCGGAGAAATGCTCCTCGTACGGTTTCAGATTGTCAATGACACCTACTGCCCGTTCTGTATGGCCTTTGGTCTCTGCGTCCTGGCCCTTTTTGCCGTCAACTTCATGCGCATGAACAAATACCTGGCTCTGGGTGCGTTTTGCGCAGGGATCGGGACCTTTGCCATTTTTTTCCAGGGATCGATACTGCCGCTGTACGGTTGAACGCTGCTTCATATAAAGGGGACAGATTTGCAATCTGTCCCCCCACTTTTTGAACGATATTTTAGACAAACTGAAAGGGAGCAAGCACATGAAAATCTTCTGGGCAACTCTTCTGACCTGTTTTCTGATGGGCGCGCCCGCCCTAGCGGCGGAATCGCTAACTTTCGATAATTATCTCAGGGTGTTTGACTATCGGGAACGTAGCGACATGAAAATCGGCATTCAGGAAATGCTTAATCTTTACAAACAAGGGCAGGCGCAGATCATCGACATTCGTTTTCCCGAAGAGTACCAGGCCTGGCGCTTTGGTTTCATCAAGAACATCCCCCTCAACGAACTTCCCGACCGGCTTAAAGAGATAGATAAATCGAAAATTATTGTCACTGTTTGCCCCCACTACGATCGCGCCGAGATTGCCAGGACCTATCTGACCTTGCAGGGCTACCGTTCACGTTACCTTGTCGAGGGACTGCTCGGGCTGGCCGACTATCTGCGCGGAGACCGGGCAAAAGCTTTTATTAACGACATGAAACCTTAATTGTTAAGCAATTTTGAATCATAAAGATCGCCTTGTCTGATAGCGCGGCAATCGAAAGACAAGCCGTACCTAATAGTGCAGGACGATCTTGACGTGTTGGGCGTCGCCGCTCAACGGGTTGGGGACAGACTTCTGGATACTTATTAGTCATCTGGATACGTAAATATGGATTCTTTTTATCCATATAATAAGCGTGCCCGGCGCTTATCGAATACCACCGCCAAATACCCACATGATTACGATACACTGTATATTGTATAGGGCATGGCACAGCTCTTGCGTTATGTAAGCCAAAGGACAAGACGGGCGTTAAAGAATGAATTGAAATAAAAACAGAAACATAGCTATAAGGAGGTTAGATGTCATGAAAGGAAAAATCCTGGGACTGCTGATAATCACTTTCCTTATTGCGTCGCTGTTCATTGCCGAAATGGTCTTTTCCCGTCCCTGGGAAGAATGGGCCGGTCTGTCCAGGTTGCTCGGACTTGGCGTCGTGGGACGGGGCGCCTCTTGCGAGCGGTTGCTCGGCGCAGCTTTCCTCCTCAGCCGGGGAGCTTGGACTCCCAACTTCAGTAAGGTTTGATGAATCGCATCCTGACCATATTACTGTCCGCGTTCTTACTGACAGCGGCAGCTTCCCCGCTCCACGCCATGCCTGCGGTCGCAGACGTGCAGACCTTTACCCTGAAAAACGGGATGAAGGTTTTGGTTCTGGAAGATCACGGGATTCCCAATGTCACGCTGCAAATCTTCTTCAAGGTCGGCTCCCGGAATGAATATCCAGGGATTACGGGGTTATCCCACTTTCTCGAACACATGATGTTCAACGGCGCCGCAAAGTACGGCCCGAAACTGTTCGACCTGGTCCTGGAAAACGCTGGGGGCTCCAGTAACGCCTATACGACCGAGAATGTCACCTCCTACCAGGATTGGGTCCCCAAATCCGCCCTCGAATTGATCTTCGAAATGGAGGCGGACCGGATATGTAGCCTAGCCCTTGATGAGAAAGTAGTGGAAAGTGAAAGGGGCGTCGTCTTGTCGGAGTATACAACGGGCTATGAAAACAGCGATTACGAGCTTCTGTATGATCAACTCCGCGCCGTTGCCTATCAGTCGCACCCCTATCGCTGGCCGATCATCGGCTATGAATCGGATATCAGGAATTGGCAGCACCGCGATATAAAGGAATATTTTGATCGGTACTACGCGCCGAATAACGCCGTCGCCGTTGTTGTTGGTGATGTGACCTTGGCGCAGGTTAAGGCCGTGGCGGAAAGGTATCTGGAACCCCTCCCCGCCCGCCTGCCACCCCGCCCCGTGCACACACGGGAACCAGAGCAAAGGGGCGAGAAAAGGCTTCTCGTCTATAAAGACGTCTCTTCCCCCCATATCCTCATCGCCTATCATGTGCCGGAAACCGGAACCGCCGATTATTACGCCCTCGATCTATTGAGTTCCATCCTCTCCACCGGTAAATCATCGCGACTTTACCGCACCCTGGTCAGCGAAAAACAACTGGCAACGGAAATATCAACCTACATGCCCCAGGCGCTGGACCCGACACTATTCTATGTTTACGCCATCTGTACTGACGGTGTGAGCGTGAATACCCTGGAAAATGCAATTTTCATGGAAATAGATAAAGTAATCAACCGGGGCGTAACGGAAAAAGAACTCCGGAAAGCCCAAAACAACGTGGTCGCCTCCTTTTACCGTTCCCTGGAAACGATGAGTAATAAAGCCGATCTGATCGGGACCTATGAGATCTTTTCCGGCGGTTATCAAAAGCTCTTCACAGCAACGGATGCCTATAAGCAAGTGACGGCAGCGTATATCCAGGGCGCGGCCGCCAAATATTTCCGGAAGACCAACCGCACCGTCGGGATCATGGAAAAAAGCGAGAGGAAATGATCTTGAAAAAAAGACGCAGCCGCAACCTGTTTTTGAGAATACTCATCATGGCCTTTTTGGGGGCCTGGATGTCAATGGTCTGCTTTACTTTGCCGGTGGCTAATGTTTATGCCGCGCACCGCAAAACTCCTTCCTTTACGCTGCCCGCCTATGAGACAATCAAGCTGAAAAATGGCATGACCGTATATCTGATGGAACACCACAGCGTGCCCCTGATATACATATCCGCAGTGTTTCCCACCGGGGCCTTAAGAGACGGCGGGAAACCCGGTCTGGCCTATCTAACTGCCGAGGCGCTTTTCTCGGGAACTAAAAGTTACAGTAAAAGACAAATTGAAGAGAAACTGGAATTTCTGGGGGCCAATTATTATGCCTACGCGGATCTCGATACGGCAGGCATTTCCATGTCTTTTATTAACACGGACCAGGATCAGGTGTTTCCCATATTGAAGGAAGTGATCCAAAACGCCGCTTTCGGTCCGTTGGAATTTGAAAAGAGAAAAAAGCGTCTTCTGCTAGAACTTGTGCAGGCAAAAGAGCAGCCCTCCCTTGTCCTGGGCTCCTATTTCAAGAAGTTCATTTTCGGGAAGCATGGGTATGGAAATCCTATTTACGGCACCCGTGCCGCCGTCAAGAAAATCAGGAGCACTGAAGCCAAGGCCTTTTATAATGCCCATTACCGGCCGGAAGGATCGGCCCTTGTGATCGTTGGAGATTTTCAGATCGGGCCGATGAAAGAGAAGGTTCTGGAGTCCTTTGCGGGCTGGCGAGGGAAAGAAAATTCGCCGCTGCCACAAGAACAAACACCGCTGCCAGTCTTTGCCAAGTCCCGGGTTCTGCTGGTCAATAAAAGCGATGCAACGGAAACCCAGTTCGCCTTCGGCGGCCTGGGCATACCGCGGAATCATCATGATTATGTGGCGGTACAGGTGGTCAATGCGATTCTCGGCGGCCGCTTTACCTCCTGGTTAAATGACGCGCTCCGTGTTGACGCCGGCCTTACTTACCGTGCAAGCAGCTATTTCGATACCTTCAAGACATCCGGAACCTTCGCAATTAGCAGCTTTACCCGTACGGAATCCACCGCCGCCGCCCTCGATCTTGCCCATGACGTCCTGTACCGGCTCCATATCCAAGGTGTGGATGAGGAAACGCTGAGCGCCGCCAAAAAGTACCTCATCGGTCAATTTCCTCCCCTTTACGAAACCCCGGGGAGTCTGGCAAGTCTGCTCGCTGCCATGTTTGTCTATGATTTCGACGCCTCCTTCGTTAACAATTTTCAAAAAAATGTCGAGGACGTAACCGTTGAGAAAGCCAGGGGAGTTATTGCGGAGCACTTCCCTAAAGGTAACCTGCAATTCGTCCTGATTGGGAAAGCCGTAGCGATCCGTGACCAGGTAAAAAAATATGGCGAACTTTCCGAAAAAGACATCAAGAGCGACGGTTTCTAAAGGAGTACTTAAGATGAAGGCGTGGATGCAGAAAAGCAATTTACGGGAACCACGGTTCGGCCGCCGTGAGGCAAAGACGATTGGTAATGATTGGAGAATGTTTTTTGCCCTGGCTTTATGGTTATTTGCCTTCCCGGCGATAGCGGCGGCGCAGGGATGGTATTGGGGTTCCCCCGTTACGCCCGGCTATGACCGTGCCACTGTTGTCGAGGTCAGTGGTGTTGTTTTACATGTAGATCTTTCAACGCGCGGCGGCGGTGGTTCTTCGTTGCGCATGGAGACCGGTAGCGAGACCGTCACTGTCACGATGGGACCTAACTGGTATTTCCGAAGCCAGGGTGCCGATATCAAGATCGGTGACAAGCTTGAGGTCAAGGGCTCAAAAATGAAAACCCGGGAAGGGAAAATTTATCTGGCGGCGGCGACTATAAAGAATATGCGCACGGGTCATCTGTTGGAGCTTAGGGATGAAAACGGTCGTCCCCGCTGGTCGTCCGGTCGGCGCTTCGACAAGGAAGGAACCCAGGAGGGGAAACCATGATCAGCAATGCCTTTATCCGGTTGCTTTTTGTGGCGGCGATTGTCGTCATGGTAGGATGTTCAGCAAGCGCGGTCACTCGTAAGGATGCCTTGGCAGACCTCTCGCAACATGTCGGGAACCTCGAAAGGCGCATGGAAGCCGTAGAGGCCCGTCAGAGGAATATGGTGGACCTTTTGGCCAGGACGAGGGGGGCAGTAGCCTTTATATGGGGAACATATACTTTTGTGGATAAAGATGGACGTCCCCTCCGACAGGTCGTCAGTGAGCTGGGTGAACCTGTGGCCGATCCCCAGGGAATTCCCCTGGTGGATGTGAAGGGAACCGGGCCGATTGCCTTCACAAATTATTGCGGGACGGCCTTTTTAGTCGGTCCCAAGGGAGAGATGTTGACCAACCGCCATATTGCCGAACCCTGGTGGGAAGACGATCAGAGCGCGCCCCTTTTAGCGGCCGGCCTGAAACCCGTTTTTTTAAGGTTGCGCGCCTTTTTCCAGGAACGCTCAGCAGGCGTTCCCATTGAGGTCCTGCGCATCGATGAGAAACAAGACATTGCTCTGGTCAGGACTGTCAGCTGGACGCCCGCTGCACAACCCCTATCCTTGCATCCCCATCCTGACAAGTCAGAGGAAGGACAGCCCATCCTCCTTATTGGCTACCCGACGGGGCTCGAAGCGGTCATGGCTAAACTGGATGAAGGGGAACAGGCTGTTCTGGAAGAACAAACAGGGGATTGCACCTATAAAACAGCGGAACGACTGTCCGAGCAGAAACGGCTGCGCGCTTCGATTACCAGCGGTTTTCTCTGGGATGTCCTGCCGCACCTCCTGGTTTATGATGCCCGGACCATTGGCGGCGGCAGCGGCGGACCGCTTCTGGATTGGAGCGGCACGGTTATTGGAGTAAACTCCGCCTACCTGGAAGAATTCCTGGGCGGGAATTACGGCGTCCCCATCCGATTCGGGAAACTACTGTTAGCCGGCGGCGGCAAGCCTATCCACGAGGCAAGGGCCGAGTCCCAAGAGCTCCTGGCGCTTTATGAAATGGAGAAGGGGAAATAACATCCTGTCCGGCGATAATAAAAAACATTCTAATATATCAGGATATCGACAAGATAGCCTGCAACGATGGCAACCAGGAAAACGTTCAGAGCAAAAGCAATTATCAGTTTCTTCTTGAACATCGAACCGAGAATGATCATCTCCGGGATACTAGCCCCGGCCCCGCCGATTATGAGCGCCAGCACCGTGCCCACCCCCATGCCTTTTCCAACGAGGGCGGCGCTGATGGGAATCACCGTTTCCGCCCGGATGTACATGGGCACGCCGATAGCAGCCGCGATGGGAATGGACCAGGGGTTATCTGGACCCGCCCATCTAACGACGAGATCCTGCGGGAAAAAGCCGTAGATAAAGGCTCCAATTCCCGCGCCCAACAAGAGGTACCAGAACACCCCCTTGAAGGTGTCAACCGCTGAAAACGAGGCCCTTTTCAATTTATCCTTGAATGACGTCCGCTCCCAATCGGTTGCCCCGTTGTCCGCGGTGAAGTTGACCTCACAACATGACGCCAGCGTTGGTTTTCCTGTGGCCGTCGTTGGAGCTGTTGCACAGCAGCCGCCGGACGCAGGCAGGGTGGAAAAGTTTATCAAGGTTAAGGGCTCCTTACCGCTATCGGCAGTGCAACAACCGGCGGCTACCGGCTGAATTAACACCGGCGGAGCGATCGTATTTGCTTCACCGGTGCAACAGGATGGCTTTATATCCACCAGTGGTTTGACTTGGTTTTACATTTCGAGTTTTGACAGCAGGGCCGCTGCAACCATGGAACCGAAAAAGGTGATAACTACATAAACCGCAGTAACTTTATAGCCAAGGAGGGAGAGCAGCAATGCGATAATGATCGGGTTCAGCACGGGGGAGGAAAAAAGAAAGGCCATGGTGGGGCCAAAAGGGACACCGCCCTTTAGCAATCCGGCCGTGATCGGAACAGTGGAACAGGAACAGAAAGGAGTGATGGCCCCCAGACCAGCCCCGAGGAGGTATTGCACCCAGGTCAGCTTGTTGGACAGAAAATCCCGGATGCGGGACGGAGGAAGATATTCCGTCAGCATTCCGATAAGAAAGGAAACGGCAACAAATATCAAGATAAGCTCTCCGGCAATAACCAAAAAAAATTGGCCGGCAATAACAAAATTATTCATCTCAAACATTATACTTCCTCCTGAGTTCATCCTTTGATTTCTTGTTTCCCTGAGAGACGTATGTCCGCTTCTTCGTCGTCTGCCGGATGAATTTGTAATTTCAATGATGGTTGAGTATTTCAACCGTTATCGGTTAGCCGATTTTTTCGCTACTTGGTCTAATCTACTTCCAGTCGTTTATCCCTGGCGGTCATTTGCCCTTGTGCAGCCTGGAGAAAAGCCCCAAGGCTTATGATGAGTATTTCCCGCATGGCCGGGTCCATCGTCGCCAGAATCGTTTGCATCTTATTCGTGAGCTGGTCATCTATCCGATTCATTAGCGATTTGCCCTCTTCCGTCAATGTGACGCAACAGATCCGTCCATCTTTTTGATCCTGCTCGCGACGCGCTAGCCCTTTCTCTTCCAAGCGGTGGACAATGCGGGTCGCCCCGCTTTTTGTTACAACCGCCTTCCTCGCAATATCCTGCATAGTACATGTGCTCTGGTGCAATGCGGTATGAAGGGCGCGAAATTCGCCATGGGAAATGTTTTCGCAGCATTCCCCGTCCAGGCTTTGCGTACCGAAACAATACATCATATTTTCAATCAACCCGGCAAGCTGTCTGGCCTGTTCGTCCATCAACTCATCCTCCTTTCCATTACCGAAATTCTTCGATGTGGTACCACTGGAATCTCTAGCAGCCTTTTTTCATTAATTGTTGATTATGTCAACTATTAATTTGATAGAATATTTTTGCCGCCGCGTTTTCAGTCCCATTACTTGTCGTAGCGTATTGTGGGAATATGTTTAAGCTGTCCGTTAAGAGGATAGAATGGCATTCTTCGACATGTGGATACTTTTTATGCAACTGGATACTTCTAAATGGATCGAATATATCCATATAGCTATTTATCTTTCCTGCGAATGGCTTTCGAATGAAGCATAAACACAACAAGATAAGTAGGTTATGAAATATTGCCGTCTTGGCATGTCTCTTGCTATATAGCCAGTAAATAATTTTATTGGAAAGGAGACAAGAACAATGAAGAAACTGATGGCAGTAATGGCAGTGATCGCCATCGCGGCAGTCGTGGTATCGTCCCCGGCGGAGGCCCGCCGGGGATCGTGGGGCGGTTATCCAGTCGGGGGCTATTATGACCTTACCGCTACGCCGGGTTTAAATCTGACGGCGGAACAGTCCGCAAAACTCACCTCCCTACGGGAGAACCATCTGCGGGAAGCCAAACCCCTTCAGGATCAGATTTACAGCAAAAGAGGCGAACTCAGGCTCCTGTGGCTGCAGCAAACCGTGGATCAAAAGAAGATCCTGAGCGTGCAGACGGAAGTCCGGAACCTCCGTGATCAACTCGCGGATAAACAGACTTCCTATCGGCTGGAGTCGCAAAAGGTTCTGACCCCGGAGCAGCTGACTAAATTCCAGGCTTACGGAGCGGGGCGAGGTTACGGTTACGCTAAAGGCATGAGAGGTCAGGGGGGCGGCATGGTCATGGCTCCCGGAATGGGCCAGGGTATGGGCATGAGAGGTTACTAATCATCGTTGCGGGACAATAGAAATGTCCTAGGAAAGGAGAAGACCTATGAAAAAAAAGTGGCTTACGGGTTTGATGATCGTAATGGTGTTTCTTTTGACTTCATCTTTGGCCCTTGCTGGCCCGGGGAAGTTGGGCGGGCGCGGGAGCGGCGGCTGGGGCATGGGCACCCCCTACCAGGGGATGTATAACCCCGCCAATCTCGAAACTTTCTCGGGTGAAGTGATTGGCCTGGAACAGACGGTTCCCATGAAACGGATGAACCAGGGGATCGCCCTTGTGGTCAAAACGGAAACAGAAACGGTCACCATCCACCTCGGACCAAGCTGGTACATGGAACGCCTCGATGCAAAAATTGTCAAGGGCGATAAGGTGGAAGTCAAAGGGGTCCGCACCACCCTGGCTGGCAAGTCCGTCGTGCTTGCTGCGGAGGTGAAGAAAGGCGACAGTGTTCTTGTCCTCAGAGACGCCTCCGGCGTCCCCGTCTGGGCCGGCTGGCGAAGATAATCGGATTCCAGGGAAAGGGCGCCGCAAGCAGGTGTCGCCCTTTCCCTCAACCGGTCTCACAGGATATCCATTTCCCCCAATAATGGTCATGAATCAGAACCGATGGAACCCGCGCAAGATCTTTGCCGTTTAATTGTTATACTGCTTTATATATATTATCAGTAATGAATATATTTGGAGTTATAGACCCATGATCCGAGTCAAAATAAAAACGATGTTATTAGTTGCCGTTCTGATCACCCTTGCCGCCGTTGTCATCCCGGCTGGCATCGGCATAGCCATTGCGGCGGAAAACAATGTAAAGCCCGTCATATACCAAACGCCGCCCGGCGTCGCGGCCTCAGGCGAGCTGTTTTTACTGGCGCGCTGTATCGAGATCGCCCTCGAAAAGAATCCCGAGATTGCCGCCGCAAAGTGGGATATAGCAGCGGCCGATTCCAGGCTCGACGGCGCCAAATCCGCCTTCTGGCCTCAGATAAGCGCCGAAGGTGGGGCAAATCGCTACGTGGATCCCCAGCGGTTGATCCAGGCCCGGTACAACGGGGAGCTGGGCGTCTTCGACCGCAGTATCCTCCGGGGCGACCTCGTGGCGAGACTGACTCTTTATGCCGGCGGGCGCATCACCAGTGAAGCCGATGCCGTAGGCAAGCTCTCCGAAGCGGAGAAGAAAAAGTTCATCCGGACACGGGATGAACTGATCTACAGCGTCACAGGCGTTTATTTTTCCGTTCTCGGTCAGCAGAAGATTATCGCCTCCCTGGAATTCTCTCGCCAAGCCCTCGAAGAGCAAAGAAAACGTGTTTCACAACTCTTTGACGCCCAGCGGGTCGCCAAGGTTGATCTCCTTCGTACCGAGGTTCGCATCGTTGACCTGAATCAGAATATCATCAAGGAAGAAAATGTGTTGGCCGTACAGAAACGCCTTCTCTTCAGCCTGATGGGCTACGAAGCCGTCCCGGAAAACGTACGGCTGGACGACCAGGCCGAAAAACCGGCGGCAGGAACATTCGACAAGGGAATGTTGATTGAAGGGGCTTTGAAAAACCGCCCCGACTACCAGGCAGCCAAAGACAGGTTGGATGCCCAAACCTTGCGGGTGGCCGTAGCGAGGGCGGGGCACTTACCCAGTATCAACCTGGTAGGGACATACGGCGTGAGAAACGCCCCGGACCCGTCCGATGTGGGGAAAGGCACCAGCCAGACGGAGGACGTCGGCTCCATCGGCGTCATCATGTCGGTGCCCCTGTTCGAGGGCGGGCGTGTTTCAGCGAAAGTCAGTGAAGAGATGGCTATTCTCGCCGCGGCCCGGGACCGGTTGAGAAAACTGGATCTCCAGATCCGGCAGGAAGCGGAGTCCGCCCTCCTCGACGTGCTGTCTGCCAGGGAGCGCTTCAAGGCGACGGAAAAATCTATTGAGCAGGCGAAGGAGAGCTTGCGCATCGAGTCGTTGAAGTACGATCTGGGCAGGGGGAACATCACAGACGTCCTCGACGCCCAGAGCGCCTTGCTCCAGGCGGAAACCAACAACTGCCGTTCCTGCATCGATTATCACATATCCACGGCCAGACTGAAATTGGCGACAGGAGGAAGTTTATGAAAAAAAGGATCTTACTTAGCACTGGCATCCTTATACTACTGATTATTGCCGCCTTTTCAGTATGGAAATATGCAGGACAGAGTAAAGCGCCGGAAACATCCACAGCAAAAAGCCTTCCCTCCGTATTGGTCGCGGCGGCAACGTCCGGATCCATCAGTCGGGCTATCGAACCGGACGGCACGGTGGAAGCGGCGAGAATTGCCCGGATGTCGTCTCCTGCCGAAGGGCCGATTATCAACTGCGGCGCCTCTGTCCGTGAGGGTGACCACGTTAAAAAAGGCCAGCAGATCGTCTGCATCGGCAGGGACAAGACTGTTACCGCTCAATATGCAGCAGCAAAAGCGGATCTGACCAGGGAGAAGGGTGAACTGGACCGGGTGAAAAAACTGGTCGAAAACGGCGCCATCTCCGGCGATCAGTTGGAAATCGCTCTGGCCAGGCATGAAAACGTCAAGGCGCAGTTGGCCAGGCTTGAGGAGAACCGCACGGACTATATGATCAGGGCTCCCTGGAGCGGCGTCGTCTCCAAGGTCATGGTTATCGAAGGAGATTATGTAGCGCCCCGGACGCCGCTAGTGGAAATATTTGACCCGGTGAGTCTTGTCGTCCGCTTCGCCATCCCCGAGTCGGAATCGCAAAATGTCCATATCGGGAACGGGAATACTATTTCCGTAACCCTGGACGCCTACCCAGGGAAAACCTTTCCGGCCAGGATTCTACGCATCTATCCCAAGCTCGACCCGAGCACTCGCACCCGCCTTGTCGAGGCCAAGATAGGGGAGGATATTTCCCTCACGCCAGGCTTGTTTGCCAGAATCAAAATGCGTGTGGAGACACATGAAGACGCCGTACTGGTCCCCGCGGAGGCCGTCCTCGTCAATGCAACGGGCGAGCGGATGGCCTTCGTCGTCCAGGATGGAAAAGCCGTAACAAGAAAGGTCACGACGGGGATCGAAGCGGGTCGCCTGATCGAGATCGTCAGTGGAGTAAAGCCGGGAGAGCAGATTGTCGTGGCGGGCAATGAAAAATTGAAAGATGGGGCGGCGGTCAAGCTGCTGGCGAAGAAAGGCGGGCCGGACGTCAAGGCGGATACAGCCAAGCCGGCGCCGGAAGCTACGAAAGGAACGCCACGATGAAGATCACCGCTCTGGCCGTCAAACGGCGCATCGCCACCGCTGTTCTCGTTATAACACTTACGATCCTGGGCGCCTACGGTCTTTGGCAGTTGCCGACTAATTTCCTTCCCGATATGACCTATCCCATGATCAAGGTCTATATCTATGCCCGCGGCGCCACCCCAGAGGAACTGGACGTGAACGTCGCCGACCCCGTCGAGCGACAGATGGCGTCGGTTGACGGACTGGACTATCTCGAATCTTCTTCTATCGAGGGCATGTATACGCTGACGGCGAACTTCCAGTACGGGGTTTCCATTGACACCGCTTACCAGGACGCCCTGGCGGCGATGGCGAGAGTGGCCAGGAAGCTGCCCAAGGATATCGATCCGCCCATCGTGTTTAAGGCCGACCCCTCCCAACTTCCCGTGATTCAGCTTACAGTTTCTTCCGATCAGTGGGATCTGGTCAAACTCCGCACCTGGGTGGACAAGTGGCTCCAGAACCAGATCATATCCGTGCCGGGGGTTGCCGGGACGGATATTACCGGGGGCCTCAAACGAGAGATTCTTGTCCATCTGGATAACGCCGCCCTGGAAAAATACGGACTTTCCCTGCCGGCGGTGACCAAGCGGCTTCAGGAGGAAAACATCGAACAATTCGGCGGTCGGATCACCGTCGGCCAACGCGAATTCATTGCCCGGACGGTAGGCGAGTTCCGCTCGCTGGAGGAGATCAGGGCGGTGGTTCTGAAGGGGGGCGATGCGGGGGGAAAAGTTTATCTGCGTGATGTGGCCCAGATTGAAGACGGTCATGAAGAGACACGGGTAATCACCCGCATCGGCGGGAAAGCCTGCGTCAAGCTGAGCATCATCAAACAGGCTAACGCCAATACCGTCGAAGTCGCCCAAGCCGTGGAACGGAAAATCCGGGATTTGAAGGCTTCCCTCCCGGGCGACATTCGCCTCGGCGTTGTGGAAAATCAGGCGGATTACGTTACCGCCGCCCTCAAGGGGGTCCGCAACGCCGCCATCGAAGCCGCCGTGCTCATCATCCTCGTGGTTTATTTTTTCCTGGGAAGCTGGCGGCAGGCCCTGATCATGATGCTGGTGTTGCCGATCACCCTGATCGTCAACTTCGCACTGATGAAGCTGGCCGGCTTTTCCCTAAATATCTTTTCCCTCGGGGGGCTCGTGGTCGCCCTGGGGGTCGTGTTGGACAACGCCATCGTGGTGGTGGAAAACATCACCCGCCTGCGGCATGAAGGTGAGGCGGGTTCCATGGAAGCGCTGGCCGTCTCCGGCGCCGCCCAGGTCGGTCCGGCCATTATTGCCGCGACGCTTGCCTTTCTGGCCGTTTTTCTTCCCTTTCTGATCGTGCCTGGTTTGATCAGCCTGCTGTTCAAGGAGTTGATCCTCGTCATTGCCGGGATCGTCCTGGTCAGCCTGCTGCTGGCCCTGACGGCTACCCCCATGCTGACGGCGCTCCTCCTGGGAGAAAGGGCCTCCCGATCAGCCGAGTCTGGTTTCTTCGAGCGGTTTTTTGAAGGCCTCAAGGGACGCTACGAGGGCTTGTTGAGGACGGCGCTCTTCCGCAGGAAAGTGATCCTGGGCTTGTTTTCTGCCTTTTTGACCGGGGCAGCCCTGCTCTTCTTCTGGGTGGGGAGCGAGTTTCTCCCCGCCATGGACGACGGCCGGGTCCTGGTCAAGGTGAAGCTCCCGACTGGGGCCTCCGTCGCCGAAACGGATCGCATCCTCCGCGATATTGAGGGGAAAATCGCCAAGGACCCTCTGATCGAAAGTTACTTCACCCTGGCCGGGGCCAAGGTGGTGGGCCTCTATGCCTTTGAGATCGCCAACGAGGGAGAAATCAACATTCAGCTTGTCCCCCGTCACAAGCGGAAGATCGGCACCGGGGAATATATCAGGCAGGTCAGGTCAGTGGTCTCGAAGGTCCCCGTTCCCGGGGGCAATCTTATCGTCGCCCAGATGAAGATGAAGGGGATGCGCAAGATCGGCGAAGCGGACATCGAGGTAAAGATCAAAGGAGATGATATGAAGATCCTTTTCGATCTGGCCCGGAAGACCTCGGAAACCATGAACGGGCTCAAGTATTTTCGCAATGTTTACGTTTCCATGGATTTGACGAAACCGGAATACCAGATTCGCGTCGATCGCACCAGGGCCGCCAGTCTCGGCGTCACCGTGGCCGATGTCGCTTCAGCGGCGCAGACGCTCCTGAGCGGCGCCGTGCCGACGCGCTTCAAGGATGGAGAGGATTTTTACAACATCCGTGTGAGAATGCCCGAAAAGGATATCGTTTCCCGGCAGGATGTCGAGAATCTCATCATCAGCCGTTCCCGGGGCGGTTATCTGAGATTGCGGGACGTCGCCCAGGTTGTCCAGGCCACCGGACCCGTCGAGATCCTCCGGGAAGATCAGGTCAAAGAGGTAATTATCCGCGGTGACGCCGCCGATGTGAGCGTCGGGCAGGCCCTCGACGAATTGAAGAAGGCCATGGGGAAGTTCGAACTGCCGGGGGGCTACGAGGTCTTCTACGGCGGCCAGGCACAGATGATGCGGGACATGACGAGGGCGGTGGTGATGATTATGGGATTCGCCCTGTTCTTCGCCTTTGCCGTTCTGGCAGTCCAGTTCAACAGCCTGAAGCTTCCGGCGCTTGTGCTCTCGGTGATCCCCTTCTGCCTGGCCGGGACGGTTGCGGCCCTTTTCCTGACCGGCATTCCCATGGGCGCCACGCTTATTATCGGCGTTCTGGTGGTCATTGCGCTGACGGTCAATCAGGGCGTCCTGCTCATCACTTTCGCTGAATCGCTACGAGCCGATGATAAACTGCCCGTGGCAGAGGCGATAATCGCCGCGGCCAAGATTCGCCTGCGTCCGGTCCTGATGCTCTCATTCTGTTTCATCGCCGGGCTCATCCCCCTGGCCCTCAATATCGAGGAGGGCGGGGATATGCTCCAGCCCATGGCGGTTGGCGCTATCGGCGGGCTGGCGGTAGGTGTGATGGTGACGTTGTTCCTCCTGCCCTCCCTCTATGTGATCTTCACCGGGCAGGTACGTAAATACAGATAGCGGCGCTGACTTCGGTGTCATACAGCCTTCCCGCTTCGAGAGAGCTGAACTATCAGGTCCGGGCGTCCGGACCACGGCAATATTTATGACCTTGATGTGGAAAAGGAATACAAGATCGGAAGAGTCCCGATCAAATGAGAAAAAGGGAGGCATAGCAATGGATAGGTTCCTAAAAACAAGCGTGGTACTTATGACCGTCGTGATTTTTTTGGGTTGCGGTGCGGCGGCCCGGGAGATACAAAGAAAGTCCGAGAGTTCAAGATCCGACATTTTTACCGAAGTCAGGGAAGGAGATCCCATCCCCAAAGGGTTCACCGGTTTGACGATAAAGGCAAACATAAAAACCCACATTGAAGGCAGTTACATTGGAGAATCAAAAAAATCGCTCCATGGAAAACAGGGATATCCCTTCTTGATCAATATCGATGGACAGGCAATTATATGGAAGATTGACGGTTCTTATGACAACAAACCCGCTTACGACAAGGATGGGGGAAAAAGCCGCGATCCTGAAGTGGGAGAAGGTATGAAATACGTCCTTGAAAAAAAAATCAGGTTGCCGGGAGGGATGCACAATGTCTCTTTCTTGTTACCCGAAGAGAATTACTCTGCAGAGCTGAAGCTGACTCTGGAACAGGGGCGTGAGTGTTTACTTGAATTCAGACCGGTTTATAAAAAGAAGAAAGTAACAACCGGAATAGCTCCTTCTATAAGAGTGATATCCGAGCATGAGGTGTTTTTGGAAGGGATAGCCGAGTACGAGGCGTTTTTGAATGGAAATCCTCTGAAAATATCCGACGACTGACGAATAAATCAGTGTATTCGCGGACCAGCGATCCTCGCATTGATGAAGAAAGTAATTGTCCACGAAAAAGGAGATGTTATGCTCAGGAATCTGGCCGTCCGTCCCATCGCGACGCTGACGCACGGAGTCGGAGGGGAAACCATCGACGGAAGCGCAACGGATTCATTTACAAAACGTAATGATTAGCTGTATAATATTTATGGAAAGGTAAATAATTTTGGAACACAACCACAATCATAATCACGAACCGCCGGCGTCGCTGAAGAACCTGCTTTTCGCCATGGTGATCAACGGTGGGATCGTCGTCTTCGAGATGATTTTCGGCCTCCTCATCCAGAGCATGGCCCTGATCTCCGACGCCGTCCACAATCTGAGCGATATCGCCGCCATGGGCTTCAGCTACTGGGCGGAAAAGGTCGCCCGCCGTCCCGCGAATGAGGTAAAAACTTATGGCTACCGCAAAATCGAGTTTATCGCCGCCTTTGTCAACAGCATCGTCCTGTCGGTGGTCATTGCCTTTGTCTTCTGGGAATCCCTCCAGCGGCTTACGGCGCCTCCGGAAATCCCCGGGCAGACGATGCTCTGGGTAGCCGTCGTGGCATTTGTCGGCAACGGAGCGGCCACGTTGCTTTTGCAGAAAATCTCGGCGCGGAACTTCAATATGAAAAGCGCCTGGCTCCATTCCCTTCAAGACGCCCTGTTTTCCCTCGGGGTCATTGTCGGCGCCCTGCTGATCACCTTCTTCGGCTGGCGTCTCGTTGACCCCCTCATCTCGATGGCCATCTGCATCGTCATTGCACGGGAAATCTACAAGATCGTCCGGCAGACGGTCAATGCCCTTATGGACGCCGTCCCGCCGGACATCGATTACGGAGAAGTCCGGAATGATCTGCTGGCGATCCCTTTCGTAGGGGAAGTGAACGATCTCCACATCTGGCAGACCGGCTCGGCGCAGAAGCTGCTGTCCGCCCATATCCGGATGACTGAGGAAGCATCGGACAGCGAAACGATCATCCGCACGGCCCAGGAGATGCTCCTGCATAAACACGGGATAAACCATACCACCCTCCAGATCCTGCCCGACACGGCCGGGGAACTGGAACACTGCAACCACTGCAATTGAAAGCAGGCGACAGGAAATGCCTTTAACCGTATACATCGTGAGCGCCGTTTCCGTCTTTTTCTTCTCGGGCCTTCTGGCCATGGCCGGGCTGGGCGCGGCCTTCATTTTCGTGCCCCTGTTCTACTATCTGGGCGTTCCCCTGGCCGAGGCTGTACCGGCGGCGCTGCTGCTCAATGTCGTCAGCCTGATTTTTGCGACGGTGAATTATTATCGCGGCGGGCTGATCAACTGGCGGATCGGTGTGCCCATAGTGATCACAGCGGTACTTCTGGCGCCTCTGGGCGCCCACACGACGCCCTTTGTGGACAAACGTCTTTTCCTAAGCATGTTTGCAGGCTTTTTGGTTTTTGCGGGCTTCATGATGCTCTTCTACAAACCTGCGCTACGGATGAAACCATTGAAACGCGCCGTCGAGTCCGGCGCCGGAGCAGTCGTCGGCGGCGTGGCCGGATTTCTTGGCGGCCTGCTGGGCGTGGGCGGTGGAAATTTCATCGTCCCCGTTCTCAACTGGCTCGGCATCGATGCCAAGGTTGCCGCCGGAACCACGGCGATGGTGGTAGTCTTCGCCTCTTTCTCGGGATTCCTCGGCCATGTCACCTTGGGGGGGCTGAGCCCCATGTTTCTCGGAATTATGGCCATCATGAGCGCCCTGGGTTCCATCATCGGTTCGCAGCTGATGAAGACCAGGGTTTCTAGTTTACAATTGAAGAAGATCATCGGCGCGTTGCTCATGGCGATCGCTGCCAAGATGATTTTTGATATCATCAAATTAACTTAAAAGGAGGTATTTACTATGATGACGAAACATGTACCACCGGAATGGGCCTTCGAGTTTCACGGCCACCGCTGCCCTTTCATGCCCATCGGCTACCGGATGGGCAAACTGGCCCTGGATTACTGGGGTCTCAGACCGGAACCGGACCACGGGTTTTTTATCTTCCCGGAAATCGGCGAAGGACATCCCCAGGCCTGCATGATGGACGGCCTGCAGGCATCGACCGGCGCCACCTATGGGAAACTCCTGATGGCCAAAACCTTTTACGGCAAGCTGGCGGCAACTTTCTACCATCCAAAAGTGGGTGCCGTGCGCTACGCCCTCAAGCCGGACTTTATCGACGCCATGGGCAAGTTTGAATTCTTCGTTTATCGGAAGAAGGGCATCGAACCGTCCCAGATTCCGGAAGCAGTCAGAGATGAAATTATCCAGTGGGTCTACGACCAGCCGGATGATTTCCTTTTTAAGGTAGAGGAAAAGCCCGACTTCAAGTTTACGCCGGTCAAAGGGTCCTTCAACAAGGCAAAATGCAGTCTCTGCCAGGAATATGTTTTCGAGCGCTACGTCCGAATCAAGGACGGCCAGCCGGTCTGCATCCCCTGCTCTGGTTATGATAGTAAGAGTTAAGGAAGGGAGACACACAAAATGGCATTGATTATCGCGGATAACATTCGCAAGGATTACCAGGTGGGCGATGTAGTCGTCCACGCTTTGCAGGGCGTGGGGTTCGAAATCGAACCTGCATCCTTCGTTTCTTTCGTCGGACCGTCGGGGAGCGGTAAGACGACCCTCCTGAACCTCATCGGCTGCCTCGACAAACCCACGGCGGGGACCCTGACGGTGGCCGATACGGACATCGCCCGGCTGGATCGGAAGGAGAGCGCCGCTTTCCGGGGAAGTCATCTCGGGTTCATCTTTCAGGACTTCAACCTGCTTCCCGTCCTGACGGTCTATGAGAACATCGAATACCCCCTCCTGATGGTCCAGAACGTCCCCCCGGCGGAGCGGAAAGAAAGGATCGAAAGGCTCCTCGATGCAGTGGGTATGGCGGATCAGCGTGACAAATATCCCGATCAGATTTCCGGCGGCCAGAAGCAGCGGGTTGCCATCGCGCGGGCGCTGGTGACACACCCGGCGCTGGTCCTGGCCGACGAACCGACGGCCAACCTCGATTCCCAGACGGCCTACGCCGTCATCAACCTCATGAAGCGGATGCGGGATGAGCTTGCGACTACCTTTATCTTTTCGACCCACGATCAGAAGATCGTCGGGGAGGCGGAGGGAATCTTCCGGCTGGAGGACGGATCTATTGTCGCTAAAGAAATGAAAGGAGGGGCGAGCCATGAATAATCTCTTCAAGATCGCCGTCCGCAATCTGCTCCGGTACAAACGGAGGACCTTGCTTACTGCCTCGCTGATCACCATCGGTGTCGTTTTCGTCCTCGTTTTCACCTCCGTCACCGGCTCCTTCAAGGCCATGATGATCGGACAGATCACCGACTCTATGCTGGGTCACCTCCAGGTCCACCGGAAGGGGTACGTTGCTTCTATTGATAATCTGCCCCTTAATCTGAATATCAAACCGAAGGCCTATCAGAAGCTCACGGAGGCGCTCAAGGCGGCGCCGGAGATCGCGGCCTTTTCGCCCCGTCTCAAATTCGGCGGCATGTTCAGTAACTTTACGGAGACAACGAACATCCGCCTGAACGGCATCTATCCCGATCGGGAGTTCCAGACCGTTCCCCTCCTGACCTCCCGCATCTCCGATGGCAAGAAAACCCTGAGCCGGGGCGAGATCATGATTCCCACCCTGTTGGCGAAGGGGTTGAAGATCAAGGTGGGTGACACCGTTGTCGTCGTAGCGACCAATGTAGATGGCTCCGTCAACGGTAAGCAATTCGTCGTATCCGGTATCCTGGAGAGCGCCACCGGCCCCGGCGGCCGGGACGGTTATCTCCATATCGAGGACGCCGCCGAGGTCCTCCGCATGCCCGAGGCTGAGATCAGTGAAGTGGCCGTCCGGCTGAAGGATTTCAGCCGTCTCCCTGCTGCCGTCCGCCATCTGGAAGGACAGCTTGCCGGAGAAGTCAACAAGGAAGGGCATCCCATCTTCGAGGTCCACTCCTGGGAACAGCTCTCGCCTTTCTTCAACATCGCCCGGATGATCGATGTGATGACCTTTTTCATCAAGATCATGCTCATCGCCATTGTCCTCATCAGCATCATGAATGTCATGATCATGGCCGTCTATGAGCGGATCAGGGAGATCGGCACCATCGCCGCCATCGGAACTCTACCCGGCCGGATCCTGTCCATGTTCGTCATCGAGGGGTTCTGTCTCGGCGTTTTAGGGGCGATTATCGGCGATATCGTTGGGAGCGCCATTGTTCTGATCATCAATGTGATCGGAATCCGTTTCGACTTTGCCCAGCAGAAGGGGCTCCTCCTGACAACGACGCTTGCCCCGTCCGATCTGCTGGTCATCTCGGCCATCGTCATTGTTGTCGCCGTGCTGGCCAGCCTGCAACCGGCCTTCAAGGCATCCCGCATGGAGCCCATTGCGGCGCTGCGGCATGTCTAAAATTCTGTAATTCCGGGGACAGATTTTAAATCTGTCCCCGCCTAATAAGAAAAGGAGTTAGCAGTATGCTCAAGACAATTATTTTTATAATGACTTTCCTGATGGCCTTCCCTGCTTATGCCGTGGACGGCAAGAAGCTTCTGGAGCAAGTGGACCGGAACCTTAACCCCGAATCCTATGAAGCATATCGCAAGCTGATTAATATCGAACCTGACGGCAAGAGGAAAGAATTTACCATGTATTCAGCCAAGAAAGGGCAGGACAAGATCGTCGTCCTCTTTCTCGCCCCGGCCAGCGACAAGGGGAGAAGCACCCTCAGGCTTGGCGACAACATGTGGCTCAATATCCCCAACATCGGCAAACCGATCCGGATCACCAGTCTCCAATCTGTGGTAGGCGGCGTCTTCAACAACGCCGATATCATGAACCTGGATTATTCCGCGGAGTACGACGTTGAAGGCGTTTCGGAAGCCGCCGGAAATTATCTTCTCCTGCTGAAGGCCAGGACCAAAACCGTTGCCTATGACCGGTTGAAGATGTGGGTGGACAAAGGGAAGAAGCTGCCGATGAAGATCGAGTGCCTCACAGAGGCCAGCATGCTCATCAAAACCCTGTATTTCAAAGATCACAAGGATTTCGGAGGCGGAATCGTCCGGCCGGCGGTCATTGAAACGGATAGCCCTCTTTACAAGGGCTACAAGTCGGTGATGATCTACGCGAAGATCAAGAAGCGCTCCTTCAAGGATGAGGTCTTCACCCTGACCTATATGCCGAATCTGGAGTCCCTCCGGTGACGGGCTGAATATTGCAGGTTATCGTAATTCCGATAAACTTCTTCGGCAAGGCACATATGAAAAGAAATATAATCCTGCTTTTCATCCTCCTGCTGTTCTTTCCTGCCGCGGTCCTTGCCGAGGAATCCTACACCTTCGATGCCGCTGAGATCGAGAAGAAGCCCTATCATTTCGGCGGCTATGTGGAGTTACGACCCGTTATGTACGTCCTGGACAAGGACGCCGCCCTCTACAAGCTCCAGTATTATCAGTATCCGCGCTCGACCCTGATGGAATGGAACGGTCGCTTCCAGTTGGAGGGGAGCTATGAAAAGGGCATCGGCAGCGTTTTTGTAAAAACCAATACGGACCTGCGCTACTCGTCATTTGCCAACGGCAACGAGCGGACGGCGATCTTTGACGGCTACGGAACCCTGAAACCTTCGCCTTCATGGAAGTTCGAGGTCGGCAAGAAGACCTTGAAATGGGGGAAGGGGTACGCCTGGAACCCGGTGAATTTCATTGACCGCCCTAAAGATCCCTATGACCCGGACCTGCCGATCGAAGGGTACATCATGGCGACGATGGATTACATCCGGAGCTTCGACGGTCCCTTGAAAACCTTTTCTTTCACTCCGGTCATTGTTCCCGTCTATGATCATATCAACGACGACTTCGGTGTGAACAACCGCATCAACGCCGCCGGTAAAGTTTATCTCCTCCTCTACGATACGGATCTGGACTTTATCTTTGCCGCCGACGGCAGCCGCACGGCCCGCATGGGCATGGATTTTTCAAGGAATATCACGACGAGCTTCGAGATCCACGGCGAGCTCGCCTATATCAAGGATTACCAGCAGCCATTTCTGGATAACGCCGGAGTCCTGCAATCACGGAGCCAGGACGTAGTCAGCGGCCTTATGGGGATCCGCCACCTGACCACCTTTGATCTGACGACGATCCTGGAATATTACCACAATGGAATGGGGTTCAGCGCCGATGACATGAAAAATTATTACAACTACATCCGTCAGGGTTACAACCGCTACAGCAGCACGGGGAATGCCCAGATGCTCAATATTGCCCAGAACCTTGCCACGGGCGGCTACGGGCGACTCAGCCCGATGGAGGATTATCTGCAACTGCGCCTGAGTCAGAAGGAACCCTTTGATATTCTTTACTTTACCCCCGCTGTGACGGTTATGTTCAATCTGGATGACCAGAGTTACAACATCACGCCGGAACTGCTCTACACGGGCATTACCAATCTGGAACTCCGCCTCAGGGCAGGTTTTATCCGGGGAAGCCGGGACACGGAATTCGGAGAAAAAGCCAATGATTACCGTTTTGAATTCCGAGTCGGGTACTACTTTTAATGTCCCTTATTGACTTGACAAGACCATTCTGATTTCCTCCTTTGCCATATTACTTTACAGCAATGTATAAAAATGATATGGCAGCTTCACAGGGGGTCGAACTATGAGTCCAATGGTCATTATGGTCATCGGTCTGGGCATTCTCGCTGTTGCCTCGGGGATGCTGGGCCTCGGCGTAGCCTTTGCCGCCGTGCCCTTTCTGGCGTTTTTTCTTCCCGATCTTATTCACCAGGTCCAGCCTCTGAGTTTGCTACTTAACGGCATTACGGCCCTCTTTGCCGTTTTCGGTTTTGCACAGAGCGGTTACGTGGACTGGCGGAAGGCCATTATCCTGGCCGTCGTCACTACCCTGTCCGCCCCCTTCGGCGCCTGGCTTGTCCTTTATACACCCGTCATGATTGTCTGGATCGCCTACCTGCTCTCGGTGATCTACCTCGCTTACCGACTCTTCCGGCCCGTCCGGGCCAGACCGGGGGAAGAGAATTTCAAACTGGCTTTGATCCTGGCCGTTCCCATCTCCGTTTTGAGCGGCCTTTTGGGCGTCGGTCCCGGTTTTCTCCTCATGCCGACCCTGATCCTCGTCGGGTTCGAGCCCAAAAAAGCGGCGGGCATCAATGCCTTTGCCGTCATGCCCCCTTCCTTCTCGTCCCTTATTCCCCACATGTCCACGGCACGCTTCGATCTCCAGCTCACGGCCGCTCTCCTCCTCGTCGGAGCAGCCGGATCTTTCCTGGGGGCCAGACTGACGAGCCTCTACGTCCCCAGCGGCCGGATCAAGCAGATCTTCGGCGTCCTTATCGTCGTCATGACCGCCTATAAAATTTATACCCTCTTGGGATAGGTATGAAAAATGAAATAAAATTAAAAAACTAGGGAGCCGTTTTCAAAATATTCTATTGAAGTTCAGGTAAATTTTTGTTATATTTCCAAACAGCAATCTTGAAGAATGTGCTTTTGATCTTGTAATACCCAGTAATCGCGGCCGTTCGGGGTTTTTATTGAATGACAGCAGAGGAGGCATATTATGAGAAGGGTTATATTCATCAGCTTGATCATCGCGGCGGCCGTCGCCCTGTTGTGTAGTTATGGAGTGACGGCAAAAACGATGTCCCACGAACAGCTCATCAACAGCTACGAAGGACCCAAGACCTGTGAACAGTGCCATCCCGGCGCCGTGGATGACGTATTGCAGTCGGTCCACTACAAGCTCAAGGGGCCGGTCAGCACCATCCAGGGATTGACCGGCGAATGGGGCGAGATCAACCGGGAATGCGGCCTGCCTGGTTCCATCTATAAACTCAATGCCGGCTGTAAACAATGCCACATCGGAAACGGCGCCGCTGTCACCGACAAGCCCACGGCCCGGGAACGGGAAGGCATTGACTGCCTGATCTGCCATGCCGCCAAATACGATTACAGCAAGCGAACCGTCGTCCCCACTCCGGATACACCGGAAGGATTCCGTGTCACCCAGGACCGATCCCTGGAGTCTGCCCGCACCGTCGGCGGCAAGCCGACCAGCGAGTCCTGCTTGCGCTGCCATAATCTGCCCGCCGGTGGACTCTGGTGGAAACGGGGGATCAATTTTTCTCCGGAGCGCGATGTCCACGTCGCCAAAGGCATGACCTGCGTCGATTGTCACAAGGCGGAAAAACACAAGTTCCCGAACGGTAATGATCCGGGCGGATGGGCCAAGGAGGCCACGGATAGAACCCTGAACTGCGAAACCTGCCATGCCGGTGTGAAGCACAAGAATCCGGCCGTCAATAACCATCTGGCGAAGATTTCCTGCAACGTCTGCCACATCCCGACCATCGGCGGCGTTGTTACCCGTGATTTGGTCAATGTGGTGAAAAATCCCAAGACCGGCATGTATATGCCCAAGGCGGACTCCTTCGACAGCACCTACAGCACGAAGCCGACTTACAAGTTCTTCAACGGCATGGGGACCCAGGAGGTCCAACCCCTCGGTTCAATAAATGACCCGAAGAGCAAGATCACCGCTTTCAAGCCCCTGACCACCATCGCCCCCCAGGACGCCAAGACCAAGAAACTCCTCTTCCAGAATCTGGCCGTCCTGTTCAAGACGGGGAGCGTGGATCAGGCCCTGGCTCAGGGATTCAAACAACGCAAACAAGAATATTCCGGGAAATGGGAACCGAGAAGCCTTACCGGGTATTTTATCCTCTCCCACGATATTACCAAAACTAAGGCGCTAACGTGCACGGACTGCCATTCCGACAAGAATTACATAAGTTTCGACAAACTGGGCTACAGTCCGGACAGAGTCAAACAGCTCACCAACGGGGCAGATGCAAAATACAAACCCTGACGACTAAGAGGGAAAGCCCTCAATCTTGACTCAGAAGAAGGCGGCAACCGGAACCTACCGGCTGCCGCCTTCTTTGCATTCACCATTACCTGAAGGTAGTAACTAATGATCATAGATGATATTGCTGATAGAAAGGCCTTGATTGAGGCGTCAGGGTTAAAAGCAGGCCGCGTTTTAGATGTTGGTATGGGTAATTGCGGCTGTATGGCGTTTTTTTTAGCCAGCGATGGTTTTCAGGTAGTCGGGATTGATAACTCGCCTGAAGCTGTGCGCAAATCCAGACAGGATGCACAAGAAGAAAGCTTTTCTGGGACATTTGAGGCACGGGTCGCGAATGGAGAACATCTGCCCTTTGGAGCACATGAATTCGATGCGGTTGTTGCCTATCATGCCCTACACCACATGGAGAACGTCGAGCTGGTCATAGCAGAAATGTTCAGGGTCTGTAAGCCTTTGGGCTTTGTTCTCATTGCAGACCTCAATGAAAACGGGCTCAAGTTATATCAACACGAATCGGATGACTGCAAACTTATGAAAACAGTGGAACTCTGCCTGATGGAATATACGTCGTCCATTCGTAAATTTGAAACGGAATATAATTTTATGTTTATTTGTCAGAAATAAAGTTCAGAAAAAATCCTTGCACAATCATGAAAAGATAGTATTATTCAATATAAACGAACATTCTATGAGATTACTTAACAAAGGCGTTTGAATTTCCTGTGGGCTGAAAAGAGACTATCTTTGAAAAACAACAGGGATGTTAAAGCCGACTTCAAGATCAGAAAGGAAGGGACGATTTGAAAAAGACACTGTTTTTTGCTTTAATACCAGTATTTCTGATTGCCTTTGCCCTGACCCTGGGAGCCCAGGTCGGCGGCGGCGACATCGTCATGAAAAACAGCTTCGGTGACGCTGCCTTCAGCCATGAACGCCATGCCGGGAAAGGACTCACCTGCCAGCAGTGCCATCCTGAGCCTTATGTGACGGCTGAGAAGCACAAGACCGTAACGATGAAGGAGATGGAGCAGGGGGCATCCTGCGGACTTTGTCACAACGGGAAACAGGCATTTACAGTCAAAGGAAACTGCACCACCTGCCATAAGAAATAGGAGGAACCAGATCATGTTCGAGGGAAAAGACGAATTGATGGTCATGCAGGATGATCTCCGGCGGGCGCTGAAGAAAGGCAACCCGCACTGGACCATGCTGATCGACACGAGGCGTTGCATTTTATGCCATGCCTGCACCGTGGGATGCATGGTGGAATACAAATCTCCCCCCGGAATCCGCTACCGTCCCATGTACGAAGTGGAGCAGGGTAAATATCCACAGGTGCAACGTCTTTTCGTAGCCCGGCCCTGCCAGCAGTGCGATGATCCACCCTGCGTCCACGCCTGCCCCAACCAGGGTGTAGGCAAGGCCACCTGGAAAGGGAAAGACGGCATCGTCATGATCAATTACGAACAGTGCATCGGCTGCGGCCGCTGTATCGCCGCCTGCCCCTACAGCGCCCGGAATCTGGACAGCGGCGCTTTTTATACCAGCGGTACGCCGGAAATCCCCGATATGGAACGAGGTCCGGTCTGGGAGTATAACCGCAAATGGTTCCGGGAAGGGAAGAAACTACCCGCCGGTGCGGCGCGGAAATGCCAGTTCTGTTCCCATCGTCTGAAAAACGGCGCCCTTCCCGTCTGCGTGACAACCTGCATCGGACGGGCTACCTATTTCGGTGATGCGGAAGACCCGGAAAGCCTGATCAGCAAAGTGATTAAATCCGGCAAAGTAACCACCCTCAAGGAAGTCAGCGAAGCGGGGAAAATTGCCGCCCCGGTTGCCGCCGCCGGCTACCGCCTTAAAAGCGCGGAATGGAAATCCATTGTGGGTCAGGCCGTCCGGGCCTACCCCGGCGTCAGGCCTGTTTTCGGCAGCTCCAGCACGAAACCAAGAGTTTTCTATATTCTGTAAAGGGGGGTGAAGGCGATGAAAGATCACGACAAAAAGGGAATATCCCGCCGGGATTTCATGAAATGCACCGCCGTTCTGGGAGGCGCCATGCTCGCAACGGAGATCGAATGGGCCCATGACCTGATCCGGCGGGCCGAGGCGGGGCAATTGACCCCGGAAGAAACCTATGAACTGATGAGGGCCGAAAACATCCTTTATACCTCCTGCCTGCAGTGCAACACCGGTTGTGGCATCAAGGTCAAGCTTTTCCGGAAGAACGGGAAGGCCTATGCACTGAAGATCGACGGGAATCCATACAACCCCTTTGTCGCCGTCCCCCATCTTCCCTTTCGGACGCCCATGGCCGAGGCAGCTGCCATCGATATGCCGGTTTGCCCCAAGGGCCACGCGGGGCTTCAGACGACCTACGACCCCTATCGGGTTGTCAAGGTCCTGAAACGGGCGGGAAAGCGCGGGGAAAGCAAGTGGCTGACAGTCTCCTTCGATCAGGCCGTTGATGAGATCGTCAACGGAGGCCTCCTGTTTGGCCATGTCCCCGGCGAGGAAACCCGGCAGGTCATGGGGCTCAAGGACATCTACGCCTTGCGGGATCCGAAGATCATGAAGGCTCTGGGAGACGACGCGAAGGCCATCGCCGGCAGCAAGAACAAAAAAGAGGCTGTGGAGGCCTTCCGGAAGAAGCACGCCGCCAACCTCCAATATCTGATCGATCCGGAGCACCCCGATGCGGGACCGAAGAACAACCAGATGATCTACGCCTGGGGACGGAAAAAGGCGGGACGATCCGAGTTTGCCCTGCGGTTTTTCCGCGATTATTTCGGAACCGCCAATTTTCACGGCCATACCACGGTCTGCCAGGGGTCCCTCTACTTCGGCAGCAAGGCCTGCAGCGACCAGTATGAATACAATAAATTTACCGGCGGCCAGAAGTTCTACTGGCAGGGGGATATCGAAAACTCCGCCTACGCCCTCTTTGTGGGCAGCAACCTCCTGGATGCCAATTACGGCCCCCCCAACCGGGGCGCCCGGCTCATGCCGAACATCACCTCCGGGAAGATCAAACTTGCCGTGGCCGATCCCAGGTTCAGCAAGCTGGCCGCCAAGGCCCATCGCTACCTCCCCGTCAAGCCTGGAACGGATGGGGCCTTCTTTTCGGCCATCCTGCAGGTAATGCTCAAGGAGAAACGATACGATGCCAAATATCTGGCGAACGCCAACCGGGGAGCGGCAAAAAAGGCCGGCGAGCCGACCATGACCAATGCGGTTTGGCTCGTAAAGATCGGTCCCGACGGCAAGCCGGGCAAGTTCCTGCGAGCCCATGAGATCGGCCTCGCGGCAATGGAAAAGCGGAAGGATAAGGCCGGGAAGGAGCATTCGTTCGAATTCCTGGTGGCCATGTCAGGTGGAAAACCTGTCGCCGTGGACCCCAATGACGAAAAGAACCCCGTGACCGGAGATCTATTCGTCAATACGGAAATCAATGGCATGAAGGTCAAGACGCCCCTCCAGATCATCTTCGAGGAGGTCAACGGGAAATCTCTCGATGCCTGGGCCAAGATCTGCGGTATCCCGAAAAAGGATATCGAAGCCGTGGTCCGGGAACTGACCGCCCACGGGAAGAAGGCCTGCCTGGATATCCACCGGGGCGTCTCCCAGCATACGAACGGATTCTACAACGTCTTTCTCGCCTGGACGATCAATATGCTCCTGGGCAACTACGACTGGAAAGGTGGGATGATCGCCGCCTCCACCTTCAGCCAGGCGGGAAACAAGGCGGGGCAGCCTTTTGATTTGAGCAAAATGAACCCCGGCCGAGTGGGGAACTTCGGAATCAGCATCATCCGCCACGACATCAAATACGAGGATACAACCTTCTTCGCGGGCTATCCGGCGAAGCGGAACTGGTGGCCCCTGGCCAGCGACATCTATCAGGAAATCATTCCCTCCATGGGCGACCAGTATCCCTACGCCGCCAAGGCCCTGTTCCTCTATCACGGAGCCCCCAATTTCTCCCTGCCGGCGGGGCAGACCAACACGGAGGTATTGATGGACCTCCAGAAGGTCCCCCTCTATTTCTGTACCGACGTCCTGGTGGGTTCTACCTCCCTGTATGCCGATTACATCTTCCCGGAACTCAATTACCTGGAGAAATGGGAGTTCCAGGGCAGCCATCCCAACATGCCGACCAAGGTTCAACCCATCCGGCAACCAGTCATCGCCCCCCTGACGGAGACGGTAAAGGTCTTCGGTGAAGAAATGCCCTGCTGCCTCGAGGCGCTGTTCATGTCCTTGGCGGAGCGGTTGGGGATGAAAGGCTACGGCAAAGACGGCTTTGGACCAGGGCAGGATTTCACCCGTTGGGATGACCTCTACATCCGGATGGTGGCCAATATCGCCACCGACGCCGGCACGGCGGTTCCCGACGCAGACGATAAGGAACTCAAACTCTTTCTGGATTCACGAGCCCATCTACCGAAGACGGTTTTCGATCCGGCCCGCTGGGAAAAGATCTGCGGGGCTAACTGGCGGAAAGTGGTTCACCTCTTGAATCGGGGCGGCCGCTTCCAGGACTATAAGGATCAGTATAAGGGGGAACAGGCGGCGAATAAGTATGGAAAGTTGATCAATATCTATCAGGAGAAAACGGCCCAGACGAAAAACGCCTTCACGGGAGCGCCGAATCCCGGCTATCCCCTCTACGTTCCCATCGTGACGAATATGGGAAAGACCCCGGAAAAGGCCGGTCTGACCAAGGGTTACGGACTGCGGATGATCACGCAGAAGGATGTGACGCAGACCAAATCGCGGACCATCGTGGATTACTGGTTGGACGCTATCTGCCCGGAAAACAGCATCCTCGTGAACCAGCGGGACGCCGCCCGGCTGAAGATCAAGACGGGCGATAAGGTCCGGATCTCCTCGGCCACCAACCCGGACGGCGTCTGGATCGTCGGGACCGGCGAAAAAAAGCCTATGATTGCCGCTGTCCAGGTGACGGCCTCCATCCAGCCCGGCGTAATTACCTTCGCCCACGGCTACGGCCACTGGGCCACGGGGGCTAAGGATACGGTCATCAACGGCAAGGTCATCAAGGGAGACCCGAGACGGGGGGCGGGATTCAACGCCAACGCCGCCATGTGGGTGGATCCGGATTTGAGAAACACCTGCGTTATGGACCCCCTGGGCGGCAGCGCCTCCTTTTACGATACGATGGTAAGGCTGAACAAAACCTGACCGGTGAAAAATGAGGCTCCGGGGAAGGGGAGACAGCACGGGGAACCGATAGCATAAGCCATTGATATTAATATATAAGTCTCTGAAGCCGCACTGGCCCGCAACGTCCGTTTTCGCTTAATTATATCGAATAGTTAACTTTGATGACGGCGGCATCTTTTTTGGATCGCCTCTTTTCGTGCATTGTCTTTTTGGAAATTAGCTTCAATTTGTTTGACGATCGTAAACCTAATTGTATTAGGTGAGCATGCCTGCGCGCATAAACTTTTGTGGGTCATAAGTAGGATCGCCCGCCGTCTTCCGCTTGACCCTGGTGGTATGGGGCGATCTCTCCCGGCCCCGGCTTGGCGATGCGGTAAGGGGCAAGCATTAAGACAAGACAGGAGACAGTTTAAGACGAAATTATTCGCCACCTTTCTCTTGTAAATCAACAAGACTTTTTAGTGAAATAGCGATGTTAGCGCGGAAATGCCAACATCAACAAGTTATAACTCAACTTTCGGGTTTAGATTTCATTTGTAATAATTTTGTTCTTTGACAGATTGACGTAGACAAGAGCTGCCTCCATTATCATATCAAAGAAAGATTGTGCTGTTTTCTCACAGTAAGAGCCCATTTTACGAATGCCTTCCACCGCGAGGGAAAGGATTCGGTACAATGCTTCGATGAAGGATATGTCGTTGAGTTCATCACAACAGGCATAGAAAAGATCGCCGAAGGTTCGATCATCCGTTTCCAGGCGACATTGATAAGCCAGGAACATATAGCGCATGAACACAATGGTCGTATGGGCGATGAGAGCATCGTAGTCACGGCACTGAATCTCTTTTGCCAGTTTAAGATGTTGCTTGGCCATTTTAAAGAACACTTCGATATCCCACCGTTTGCCGTAGATTCGAACCACATCTTCGTCAGGAAGGTGGATATCGGTAGACAGCAACGCAAGCCAGTCAATTTTGCGGCGGTCCCGGACAAAGACCACCTTGGCCCTGTGTTCGTCTGTGAGTGTGACGATAACGCTGGTGAGAATTCGTGCCCGGCCTCGGCGCTTCTTCAGGCATTGATAGAGGCCCATCAGGTTACAGCGGCAATTCTTGTAACCGTAGAGCACTGTCGGCGTCTTTTTCACCATGCAGATAACCGGTCGAAACTGACTGAGCATGACTATGGTCTTCGGCATGGCGAACCAACTATCC